>JAFGRV010000142.1 GCA_016934975.1 Spirochaetales bacterium
ATTAGAGGTGATCTTGAACTTCGTTCAAGTCCAATTGTTATTTATTAGAGGTGATCTTGAACTTCGTTCAAGTCCAATTGTTATTTACTAGTGGTGATCCTGGTCTTCGTAATTTTCCTCGGGTTCGGGGACCCGCCATTTCGGCCAATCCGCAGCCCAGTCGGGAAGTTTTACATGTTCCACTCGATCGGTTCCGGAATAATAGGGTTTGATGTCTACCACAACTGTAGCATCAAAAGCGTCGATTTCATCAACCTTTATGACACCTTTTTCTAGATCAACCTCAATCATCTCACAGACAGTAGAACAAAGAGGATTCGGTCTTACTGGAGAAAGTGTCGAAAAAAGTCCGGACACCTGACCGGGAGCATAGGGAAGATCAACGATGGCCGGTATTTCAAAACGATAATCCTCATACTTACCAGCCCACCACAGGACATGGATGTGACTAAACTTATCCAGGCCTGTACAATGCTCGATATATTCCTTGTCTATGACAATTTCCCGGTCATCCCCCTCTTTCCTAATGGTTGCAATTTTAATCAGGTCCATGGTTTTTGTTGATTCCATAATTTCCTCCATAATTTAGTTTTATCAACCTTATCATAGAGTGAGTGAAGCCTCTTGATTCAAACTGCTTTATTGATGAGAGGATTCGGTCAAATACCTTTGTCAATCGATTGATCTTGCTATTATTACAGACCGTTTCGTGTCATCTCCGGAACAGACACTCCTTTTTAAAATTCTCAGAGTATCTCGATAATTCCATGGGTCCCGTCTATCCGGATGCGCTGGCCGGTTTCCAGGCGGGTTGTTGCCCGGTCTATCCCGACAACCGCGGGGATACCGTATTCCCGGGCTACAACAGAGCAATGGGTCAGCATCCCCCCGACTTCCATGACAAGTCCGGCAGCCGCTAAAAAAAGCGGGGTCCATGAGGGATCGGTCCCGGGACAGGGTATAAGGTCGTCACAGGCCGTGATTGTACAATATACATATTTTTATCCGCCCACGCCCATTCAATATCCCGGTGGGGTGTGAAAGACGGAAAGGGCCTGTTTACCTGATGACTGTATAAGCCATTTTTCTAAAAAAACCAATCTGTGAAATCGCCCCCCCGAAATAATACATCTTGCAAAAGAGCAGGCAGGCTGATAAACTAAACAACAGCATGCAGAGATTTCCATCAATTTCAAAACACACTTCTCCCGGGTCATGATATTTAAGGGCTGCATGGAATTTTGAGTTCATATAAAGGTGAGAACGATGATCCCTTCCGATAATGATTTTTCTATTTTTAATATCAACAAAAAGTCCTCTCTATCCGATCTTAAAAAATCATATAGATTTCTTTTAAAAAAATATCACCCCGATTTAAATTCCGGCGGCAGGGAATATGATCTAAAAATAATAAGTATAATTAATGCATATCAACGATTATTAAAATATTTTTCGCTGCAAAACCTCTCTCAACACGGCGATAGTCCGCAGACGAATCATTCCGGCAGTAACGATTCGGTCTATTCGCTTTATAAAAAAGGTCTTTATTATTATGACAAATTATTCTCAATCGATCCTCTTGACTGGTTGAAATTACGCAGAGCAGAGATTGCAGGTAAACGGAATGAGTCAAATAGTGTACATAAAGATACTCTTATAAAATTAGATGAACTGTTATTCAATACGAGCCGGGCAATATACTATTTTTCTATTATAGTGGAAGATTATCCGGATTCATCCTGGACTGCCGATTCCCGATCAAAAATCAATATATTAAACAGAAATCTAAAAAATTATATGAAGACCAAGCAATTTCATTCAAAGAGGGGATAAATGAAGCATATAAAGGCAGCATAATCGCCTTAATAAAAGATATTTAGCAATTCCGTCTTGTTATCCACCCCGCATTTTTGAAATAAGCGGCTCATATGAGTTTTCAATGTATTCATCGATACATCAAGCCTGTCACATATTTCCTTTCGAAGCAAACCGATTTTTAATAATGCGATTATCCGGATCTGTTGATCAGATATCCCGTATTTTTCATACAGATCCTTCAAGACTGTCCTTCCCATGAAATCATCATCACCGGTAAAATCCTGTTTAAGAGTCTCTTTATGTTTTAGGTAATGGAAAAGGCGTTCCCCAAGATATAAGAGATTCGATTTCTTTAATGCGTCATGAATTCTCATTATTGAATAGATTTTTCCCATGAGTTCGTCAATATTAAATGGTTTGTAAATGTAATCGATTGCACCTTTATACAAGCTTTCAATTTTATCTGTAGTGGATGTGAGGGCTGTTAAGAAAATAAACGGGATAACACAATACTCATTAACTGTTTTTAATGTGTCATAAAACTCGAAGCCATCAATTATATCCATCATGACATCAGAGATGATGATATCCGGCAGGGGAATAGTCTTTATTTTGTCTAAAGCTTCTTTACCGTTGCGGGCATAAAAAACATTATAATAGGGTAACAATTTAATCTGCAAGTAGGAAAGCATATCTTCATTATCTTCCACGATAAAAATAGTAGCCCTTCCTTTTATATATTTTTCCTCCTGTAACACGCTTTGGGTCAAGGCAGGGAAATAAGGAGCTGGTTCATTTTTTTCATTCGCAACAATATCATCTTTGAGGAGAGAATACCGGGGAAGAGTAATTTCAAAGATTGATCCTTTTTCTTCATTGTTCTTTACAATAATACTTCCATTTATTTGATCAAGAATTGTTTTTACAATATTAAGTCCCATACCGATTCCCTGAATACTCCGTTTGCGGAGGGATAACTGGATAAACGGCTTAAATATCTGTTTTTGCTGCTTTTCAGAGATACCCGGACCTGTATCTGCCACGGACAGTATTGCTTTGGTATTTTCTCCTTTTAGGGAAATGAAAATATGTCCTTCCGGTTGGGTATATTTTATTGCATTGTCCAGCAGGTTATTAATAACCCGTTCCGCGGCAGACGGATCCATTTTAAGATATATATTTTCATGTATTTCGACAGTAAAAGTAATTTTTTTATTTAAAGCAAGTTCTTTAAATAACAGCACCTGCATCTGAATAATACCCGAAAAATCGATTACCTGATCATGATGATAAAAAATCTGTCCGCTTTGTAATTTTTCAAAATCAAGAAAATTGATCATATCATTTTTCAGTTTTTCAAGATTATTCTTTATAATAAGAGATTCGGAACTGTCACCTTTCAATTTTCTATATTCATCAAAATAGTTACTGATTAAGGTAAGAGGAGTTTTTGTTTCATGAGCAAGATTTATAAAAAACCGTGTCTTCTGTTGATTGACATCCTGAAGCTGCTTTGTCCTTTCATCGACCTTTTTTTCCAGGTTTTTCATTAGTTCCTTTAAATCCATATGTTCCCTGTTGAATTGCCTTGTTAAGATAAAGGCAAATATAAATAATACAATTGTAAATGGAATATGAAGGAAGAGAGATTTATACTCATTAATTTCAGGAGAATCGATACACGTATGTATCAATAGATAAATAAGCAAATTTACAATAAGAATAACAAATCCGATAATAAACAATCGAGTGGTTTCGTCTTTGTATATTTTGTCTTTAATTATAAATATTATATTAAGGGAATTAATAAAGACCGAAATGATTATTGTCACTGCAAAACAAATAACACTGAAAAATTGATTTCCCCCGGTGATAAAGAAAAGGAGAATTGCTATGGCATTGATAATTTGTATTGCCACGACGCTTATAATGACCATTGATTTTAACTTTTTTGAAATAATATGAACGGAATAAGCAAAAAAAGTAACGACAGCACTCATAAGGCAGGACATTAGATGGGATGTTATTATGGTATACGAATCACTTTTAAGGTAGTCGGCAACAGAAGTCCCGGTCATAAAAAGAACGAAAGTAAAATTAAAAAGCGAAAAAGAAAGGTTGCTTAAATCCTTTTTTCTCCCCAGCCACACCATGAAATGATAGATCGTAAGTGCCATGGCTATGCCAATAAAAAAGTTTCTTATATTCAATTCCATTTTTTTTCCTTACCTCATGCACAGGCATTCCATTTTTTCTAGAAGTAAATCATTAATTTTTGATTTTGTCACCCTAAAAGGCGACACGACAACAACGGAAAAGACTGTTTAAAATAGGGCTTGAAAATATTGTTGATTACGTAATTTTATATGGAGGAACAGTGATGAAAAAAATTATCTCAAGCATTTTATTCTTTTTTCTTATTTGTCTTATTATTTTTGCCCAGGATGCCATGACCATTTTAGGTGAAAACGGCAATGTCGGCATCGGGACGGAAAATCCGGTGGAAAAACTGGAAGTATCGGGAAATGCCCGGATAAACGGGGAGATTCAAGCCTCATATAACGGGGAAGTGAGGAGCATCATGCCCTTTCTTGTCCCCATCGGCACGATTTTACCCTTTGCAGGTCCTGCGGTAAATATTCCCGAGGGCTGGCTTTTATGTGACGGCAGTTCCCTGGTCATCGAAGAGTACCGGGAATTATACGATGTGATCGGTATGTCATGGGGATTCGGAGGTACGACCTTTCGAGTACCCGATCTCAGGGGGCAATTCATGCGGGGAGTTGATCACGAAACAGGTATGGACCCGGATGCCGATGCCAGGCACAGCTTATATAATGGAGGCGCATCGGGAAATGCCGTGGGAAGTTTTCAGAATGATGCCTTCCAGGGTCATTATCATCATTTTACCAGAAATTATCGTTCTACTGCGGATGATCATGATTCGGAGACCGATACCCTCACCGGAGGGGGCGGAAGGAATGATCTTGTTGCAGGTCCCATTAATGGAACTCATGGCGTAGTCAGGGTATCCACTGAAACCCGCGGTAAAAACGCCTATGTGAACTTTATTATCAAGTATTAAGTCCGGGATAAATTACTATGAAAATACTATATATATTTTTATTAATTCTGACCGTTTTATTATTTTCCTGTGATTTACCGGAAACTGATGATGGACAAAGGGTGACCGCATCTCCGACACCAACAACCGAATTGACACCGAATCCAACAGGCGAACCGATCGAGGAGATTACGGTGCTTCCCCCGGAAACCGTGGAAGCGGATTTTGTTGATGCTGTTCCGCAGGTAGTCTGGAGTTCCGTCGATCTGGCAGATACCTATGAAATTTACCGGCAGGATGGTGTGGGAGAATACCGGTTAACCGGGACAGTAGAGGCCTCCGCCCACACCTTTGCGGATCCCGGCTTTCCCCGGAATGTCAGTTTTAATTATACAGTTGTGAGTAAGTGCGGACATTACTATTCACGTCCTTCCAAACCGAGTAATAATTTATCAAAATATATCCGGAACCTTGAGGCTACGAAACTTGAATACACAGACAGGATTATCATTACCTGGCAGGAAGCATACAATGCAGACAACTATAGAGTATTTCGTTATCTGTCCAAAGATGAAGAACCCCTTGTTATTGGAGAGACCGACACACCCGGATTTGCAGATACATTTTGTAAAAAAAATGTTCTCTACTATTACCGTGTCACTTGGGATAGTCATAATACCGAATATGGAACAGGCGGACCCTTTGCCGACGGAATATGCAGTGACTATATCGATTTTTATGAACCGAATGACAGGATTACGGATATAGAAAATCAACAGATATCAACAGTCTTTGTCCGGGGACAACCCCCATACATATTCTCCTTTTATGATAATTCAGGGGGAACATCCATAGATACAGACTGGTATAAATATTCCGGACCACCTCGGATGATATGTATTAAAGTGTCACTTCCCTTTGATTCTGTTTTTAATGAACACGAACTTTTTTTCCGGTTTTATTACAATAATTCATTACAACCGGAACAGCCACTCTATGCCGAATGGACAGACATGACACAAAACGAATGGGGCCGGACATTTATTTTTGATAATTTTGATACTCATGCGGATACAATGGAACTCTATTACACAATCTACCCCCTTCTTCCGACAACCATACATAAATTCGGTTCCTACCGGATCGAAATATCAGATGAACTTTAAAATTTCAAGGAGCAGCAGATGAAAAAGAATTTATTTCTTCTTTTTTTCCTTATTATATTTTGTTTCCCCATTTTATTTCTCACCGCAGACCCGGAAATCCGGGCCCTTATTGATAATGATTTATATGATGTGGGGGATATTATTAATCTGGATATTGATATCCGTGATAATCCCGGTTTTCACGGATTTTATTTTGACCTTCTTTATGATGGGTCGGTCCTTGCCTTTGAAGGGATAGAACAGGGACTGGCTTTAAGGAGGACCGGTTTTGAAGGCGAACTTTTGTACGCGGCTGCAACACCGGAGAGTTCTTCCCTCGGGTCATATCACCTGATTGTCTCTTATAGTATTAAAGACAAAGCAATACTTACAACGGAAGCCGGTACCCTTGCAACCCTCCGGTTCCGGGTCATTTCAAGCGCGCCTGTCCAGGCAACCTTTTCATTTCAATTTCAAAATTATGATATCCGGGAATTGAAAGCCCGGAGCCTGGAAGATGCCGAATGGATAAACTCACCGGCCTTCAGAATCGGGGCGATCGACGAAAACCTCTTTATTGTTATACGAAAGCCCTACGACTACCAGGTATTTTATGCTGATGAAATCACCCTGGATGCCATTTTTACAAATAACATAAATTACTCGGTCATTATATATAACCCGCTGACAGGGCATACTTCCGATCCGGTCAGGGGCAACAGGGGAAGCATAAGCGGTGAGATTATTCCCATTGATTATGGGTTTAACAGGATTATCGCAACCCTTGTAAATCAGAATGGCGACACACTTGCCGTGGATACGGTAACAGTACTCCGGTCCGAAGAAGATAAGTTTATAAAAATTATCAGTCCGCCGGATCATACACTTGTTAATACGGATATGGTGGAAGTTAGGGTTTCATCAACCTATTCTCTCGTCACTATCAATAATGAACCCGCCGAAGACACCGGGGAACATGATGGAGAAAACGGGATATACCAGGGGAAAATATGGCTTAAACGCGGATTTAATACAATTTCCGCCACAGCCAGAAACCCCGGGGGGGCAATTTATAAAGATACGATCGTAGTGTATTATCAGAAAGACGAATCGGTTTTCCGGTTTTTACTGCCGACAGATGGACAAACCTTTAAAACAACACAGGAAAACAGCCTTCATATAAAAGGTGAAATTTCTTCCATGTACAAAGCTGAAAACATCCTTAATACTGTCACCCTCAAGGTGATCTACTACCCTCTGAATCCCCTTTTACCTGCGCGGGTACTTGTGGATAATAAACCGGCTGTCATTGACGAATCCGGTACCGATGTGGTGAACGGCCAGGCAGCATATGTTTTTTATAACACATTTCCCATTTCTCTGGAGGGTCTTGAAACCGGACAAATAGAAATTATCGCATATAAAAATAAACAAGGGATTAATTATGAGGACACGATCCACCGGTTTATCTATGTGGATAACAGTCACCTTGCTATAAACCTTGTGCAACCCCATATATTTTCCCTGGATGAACTGGATACGAAAAAGAAGGTGAATGATTTTAATGAAGGTGAAGCCTTATTTGATGGGATGACAGTGACAAAAACAGGTGGTTTTTCACTGGAAAGGGGAGAAGCCTGTGCCCTTGAGGAAGATCTTTTTTCCGGCAAAACCGTGATTGATATGATTGAATTGACAGACGGCACTCTCGCAGTCCTGGTCAATGAAAACAATATGATGCGTATTTACAGAAAAATGCCCGGAGAGGAATCCTGGGAACTATATATTTCCAGAAACGATATGGTGGGATACGACCTCTGTGAAACTGACATCGGCATACTTATAGGGGTCTCCAATCTTTATAATATGGATGCGTCGGGACTCTACCTTATTCAGGATGATTCCTTAATTAATGTTCAGATTGGAGAACCGATTCCCCATGTTCAATATATAGAAAATCATAATGGTCTTATTTTTCTTTACGGAAATGATTATTCACATATGTTTACATTTTCTATTTTTTCCCTGGAGCACACGGGCGAGTGTTTACAAACAAATGCGGCATCCGCCCTTTCATTACATAATGATACATTTTTGCACCAATTTGTTTTGAGTAGTGACGGGTATACAGGATTACTCAGGAACCAGGAAAATGCCGTTTCTTTTTTTCAACAGGATGAGACAGGCGGGTATTATCCCGCTGATATTAATACCACCTATGAACTTTCAACGGGACGTTTTTCCACTGTTGTATCGGGAGAATATGTTAATGGGGAATATTCATGCTGGCTGCTTATTAAAGAAGGGGCAAAAGAAGCCATTGTTATTATGGAGAATAAGAAAACCCATAGAATGATATATGTCGACGAGAGTATTGATCTTGATTTTGGAGAAGCTGAAACACTCGAAGGTGTATGTTTTAAAAACAACAGGTTTTATTTTGTTCATAAAACATTAGCCCATGAATATGTCCTCCGGTCTGCTCAAATACTCTTTAACCAGGTGTACATGGATGATGAACCGGAAACTTACCTCTCCGGGGAAGATACAAGTACGGAAAACAGCTCCCTTACCCTCCTTGCAACAACTTTCAATAATTTCTACCTGGGGTATGGATTTGCAGATTCAACTATCTGTCAACTCACCCATCTTCTACCGGAAGAAGGGATGACATCATTTATCTATAAAAATCGTGATATTGAAGGATTGCGGGGATTCCGGTTTGAGGTGGAACCGATCTGGCTTTATTCCGATGGTATCGAACTTGGATTCGGATGTTTGACTCAAGAAGGAGATGTTTTATGGAAAAGTGAAAAAATATCTTTATCAAAATTTGCAGAAACAACTTCCCCCCATTATCTCCTGTATCATAATTATGATCCTGATATCGGGAAAGAAGTCATTTCCATAGAGTTTAAGGAATTACTAAAAGATACTTTTTTACAATTCGATATCTCAATCCTTTCACAGGAATATATCAGCCCTTCTCTTTCGGGATTGACAATAGATAAGAAAATACCGGTAAAACTTCCCAGAAGTAGTGAAGAAGTTATACTCCTCCCGGTAAAAGGTTATGTTCATGATCCCACAGTGACGGAGGTGACGATTCAGCAGGTAAAAGTTCCCCTTGAACGTGACGGCTCTTTTTCTTATAACTATCCTGTCTATTCATCCAGGGATGAAATTCCCATGGAGCTTTATTGTTACAACAGTGTGGGGGAATCCGCAAGCCTTAACTTTCTTATAAAAATATTTGAATCAAAAAACGATATCACCGGGGTTGTGTTTGAAGATGATAATGGTTCTTTCCTTACCCCGGATACAACGGGTACAATAACAACGGAATCGGAAAACCTTTTTATATCCGGGAAATATTTCGGCCTTATCGGTGTTATGACAGGATATGAGCTTTATGCATTACACTATGACAGTCAGGGAAATAAAGAATTTGTCATATTACATAAAGGGATATTTGAAAACGAAAAGGACAGTATTGTAGATCCGGTTTTTGACTGCACAGAGCCAGGTTATGAATCGGGCATTATTACTCATCAAAAAATAAAATTATATCCCGGTGACCAGCGGCTTATTTTGTATGCTGAAAACCCCGGGGGATGGCGGAAAGAGTTCACTGTCGGGGGAAATCCGGTCTCAATACATTATGATTTACCTGAAACCAGTCAGCAAATCGTATTAACAAATCATGATATTATACTTCTTGATTCTGCGAATACTGAGGAAAATGACCGGATATATATCCATGAAAGTATCACCTTTGATAAGCAGTTGAATCTTTCTATTCCCGAAGTATATGATAACCAATCGAAGGAATTTATTTTTCAAAAAAAATATCTCCTCAACGGGGAAATAAAATCCCTGTATAACTTTTACAATCTTAAAGTAAAGAGTTATAAACCCGCACTCACCTTTGAGAACGGTAAACAGGAAATTATAGTCGATGTCGATGAGATAAATAGGTTCGAAGTGACCTTTACCATTAATATGCCTGAAGATACACCGGGAGAAATCTATGATATCGCATTTATTCCGACCGCACCATTCCTGAACTGGATGAAAACCGGTCTTTCTGTTATTGCAGAGAAAAACTTTGAAAGCACAATGATTATCCCGGATTTTTCTCTTATCGACCCGAGGAAACACCCCTGGTCTGATGAAGAAAAATGCTCTTTATCACATCCCCTGTTTGTTAATTTTTCACGGTATGTTCCTCCGGGATCCCGTTTGCATCTTATGGTAAACTTTGAAACCCTGATTTCCGGTGACCTTGTGGAATTAAATCCCGGTGAAGGGGTATATAAAATAACGGAACATATGGAAGAACTCCTGCTGACAGGAGTAAAACCGGGTAATAATCGAATCCAATGGTGGATAACCTGGGATGGGGGGAAGGTGATCTCTTCTTCCCGTTCAGGAAAAGAGGATATGTATGATTTCCTTTTTCCACTTGCAGGAGACACCTCATATCAACCTACTGTAATTTCTTTTCCGGTGGATTCGAGAGTGTATTACAATGATACTGATAAAAAGATTCCTCCCCTGAACATCACAAAAGATTATTATACGGACCTCTTGGTTCTGTTAAACGGAACAACCATTATTGCTATAAAAGAAGGAGAAGATTCGATTGTCATTTCTCCTTCGGATTATACAGCACGGGAAGGGAAAAATGAATTTATTGTCTCTTATGCCGAAAGAAACGGGGAAAAGCAGACTTTTTCCTATTATTTTTTGTATGACACTGCCTGCCCGGTCATAACAAAAGCATCATATATATATGATGAAACCTATGACCACCTGATAAGTTATTCGGTTATTGTAAAGGAAGCCAACCTGGAGGATGCTATGTTCCTTACCATAGACAGAATCACCTGGGAAAATGAGGTTATCTCCCAGGTGAATGTCCTTCCTGAGATAATATATCTAAAAGATGATTTCTATCATATCGCCTGGACCGGATTGGAAAGAATAGATCCTCCGTTGCGACCTTCACATGATTATCCTGTATCAGTGAGAGCAATTGACGCTTCGGCAAAAGCAAATAGTGAACTTCACTATTTTTACGGTCTGGAACCCGGGGACCGGCCGGTTATGGAAGAACTTCATGAGATTGATATATCATCCGGTTATTATAATGGGATACCATATTTCGAAGGCGAGGAAGGAAGCGGCCCTTTCCCGGGACAGGTAAAAATCTATAATTCATCGATTACTGTGGAGAATGCCCAATTCGAAAAGGATTACCTTATTGAACGTCCCGATAAAATTACCATGAATCCGGGATTTTCGGTTACATCACCCAATTCTCTTGTCCTTCATGCCGGGGGAAATATCGGGTGTGCTCAAGGATTTTCAATTCCCCCGGGAATGAACTTGCATGCGGAGGCAGGATATGATCGGGAATTAGTGCCCCCCGCGCAACCTGCTTTTTTTACCATGGAAGAGGATTCGCATAGTTTGAGTCTGATCTTCCGGTTCAGAAGTGAAGAAAAGGAACACTATGCCTTTACGCCGGGTTTCCGTCGTATCCTCACCCTATTCGACTCTTTTTCAGATAATTTGAGACGGTCACTTTATCTGGGATACAGGGATGAAAGTCCCGGTCCGGGAGATGAATATTATTATGTTGTGGATGAATTCACAGAGTACGTCATTGAAGTGGATGAAAATAATGAAGAGATCATTGTCGAAAATATTGATCCTGTCATTCTCATGGGTGGGCCGGAAACGCCGTTGGAAATACTCCCTGACTCAGGCTATAACATAATTATCCTTGGAATTGAAGATATTACACAAACATTACATGTGAGTATCAATAATAGTGTCCCTCTTTCTGTTGAATACAATGAAGATTCCGCAGAAGAAATTATCCGGGCTATCCTCTCTCCGGGACATGAATTTTATTTCGGATCATTATACCCGCAGCGTGCCGGACATTATTCAATTGCCCGGCCCCTCTATATAAACCGGATAATCGGTATTGAAGATCTAAAAGAGAACGCGGATTTATCCAATATAATTATTGATGATGTGAATATTGAACAACGGCGCACCTATCATTTTGATACCGATTCGGATAAAATAGGGAACGGATTTTATGAATTACGGACAAGGGGTTCGGATTATTTTAATACCTTTGAAAATGCCGACTATTTGGAACCTGAATCCTGCGGTTCACTCAAAGCAAGCAAACGGCAAAAGAATGTCCTTGTCTTAAAAGACCAGGATCAATTACTCTTTTCCGATGCCGAATACCCGATAGTGTATAATCTTAATATCACTCACGACGCCGAATCGCTCCTCTTTTCCCCTACGGAAACCAGATATTCCGGAAAATACTACTTTGGGAATGCCCTTACCAACCACGGATTAAGTAATGACAGATGGTATTCGGTAAAGGGAGAGGTCTTTCCATACACAAAAGAAGGAATTCCCATTGATGTTGATGCACAACTTGTCCTTCGTATTGCTGAAAAGGAACAGATCTATTCATTGCGGGAGGGAAAATTTCAATTTGTCTTCGAAAATCCGTCTATGGGAATACCGGGACCGGTGATTATGTACCTGGAGGTAAACAATCCACTTAAATTATCAAACCACCTTATTTTGACAGAAGGAAATTATGGCATGCCGGAAGAAGGATTTTATGGGCTGGAACAATCCTCTGCATCAGCTTCCTACCGCTTCCATTCTGCAGGGACCATAGACTTCATGTATAAACCATTTAATGTGAATAATTACGGTTTTGTGGATTATCCTGTTGTGCTTTTAGACAGTGAATATGTGAAGATCTATACAAAAAAATCAGATTATCATTTTACAACTTATTCGTTGGAATTAAAAGATAATCTGTTTCCGGTTTCAGTTGATACCGATGTCCCGGTAAAGCCGGGATGGCAGCATATACAGGTTTCCTATAATGTGAATGATCAGATTGTGTACCTGTATATTGATGGGAAAGTAGCGGGATGCCGAAAGAATATTGAACTTCCCGTTTCACCATCTATGCGGGGCCATCCGGTGAATAATGATAATCTCTTTATAGGCTCGGATATGGGATCACTTTATTTTGCACAGGGGTATATTGATGAGCTTCGCTTAAGCAATCTGTACCGTGAGAGTCTCTATGAATCCATCACTCCCCTTTCTTTTTCTTACACAGACACCCCGGCTCCTGAATTAACCTGCATTGTTCATGATTCCGGCTTTCCTTTTGGTGATAGTGTTTATTCCCTTGAATCTGTTGACGGTTCATACTATTCAAGAATCGAGACCGCCTCGGTGTATGATCACGGATTTAACATTCCGGGATTATTATCCGGAAAGTATATTCTCGTTCTTGATACAACTATAAACAACCACCGGTATAACGAAGTCTTTAGTTTTATAAAAGATGACAAACCGTGCTTTCGCCTTACCTCTGTTACGCCACTTATCATCAGGGGATTGGAAAAAGATACCCGGTTTAGTCTTGTGTTTGATGATTCCTATATCCTTAAACCACATGAATCAATTTATGGTGGTTTCGGTATCCGGATAAGGGGAGAAAGGGATGATGCACCATTCTCGGAAGTGTTGTATGTAATACAGGATTTTTCAACTGTAGATCATACTCAATGGCTTATTACAGACGGTACACAACCGGCGCTTCCGTTCAATCCCCAGGGTGATTCCATGAATGTTATTTTTCCCGGCATAATCTCTTCCTCTCCGGTTCATTGGGATATCCGGTCATTTTATTATAACGGAGTATTTACCCTTACACAGGAAGATTTCGATACCCTTGACCCTGAAAAGCAGGGAGTTATTCCCGAAGCATCAATGACGTTAGAAGTTCTCCCACTGGATTGTGAAATTAAACATAAACTCGGTATTCAAGTCGGTACGACAATCGGCGTTTCGGATGGAGATAATTACAGGGATATCCGGATCGGGTGTGAAGTTGTCAATCTTGTTACCGGTAAGAAAACTGTGGCGGGGGAATCATTTGAATTAAATAGTGCAGGTTATGCGGATCTATACTTTGATGATATTCTCCCCCATTTCGGTGATTTCGAATGCACGGTATTTCTCCAATACAAGGGTCAGACATACGGGAGTGAGGCGGTTATTGTTCATTGGGAAGATGAGACGGAAACATTCACCTTTGTGAAAGAAAAAAGATTATTCCTCTATGATTTTTCCCTCCTTAATATAGAGAGGAATGAAGATAACACCGGAACGGTCCAACTCTACCTGGAATATGAGAGTAATGCCCTGACAGATATTATTCGCTATCAACTTCTTGTTTATTCACCTGATACCGGAATGACCTATGAAGCTCCGATACAGGGAACACTCTCGCCCCTGGAGACATATCATATTTTTAACACTATCCATATTCCCAAGGGCAGGTCGATAATAAAATTAAAAGTACAATCGGAAGGGGATGGAATTTCGAGAAGCGCTGATTTAACCCTTGTGAATTCCATCTCTGCCCCGGACATCGTGATTACCAATAACGTTCCCACGCTAATCGGTTATAATAATGTTCTATTCACCTGGAAAGGATACCATGAAGGAATCTTTAAGCCGGATATCCACTACTCATATAACTTTGATTACAAAGGATGGAGCGCAGAAAACAAAGAGTGGAGAAAACTGGAACTCTATAATCTGGATGAGGGATTTCATAATTTCCGGGTAAAAGCTATTTTCCAGGGCGAGGAATCATACGAAGCAACAGCCAATTTCTTTGTAGATATCACACGTCCGGTTTTTCATGAGCACGAGATAGAGATCCGGAAAATATACGATGAATACGGCATCCCCTATGAAGTGACTCTCTATGGGAGACCCGGGGCAATAACTGATTCTTCATTAACCGGATTCACTATAAATGGGGAAGTATATGACCTTGGTGATGGGGGAAGTTTTTACGCGGAACATATACCATTACTTTACGACGGGGAAAATAAATTTGTTCTCACTGCATATGATAAAGTTGGAAATTTTTCAGATCATACAATTGTCGTAGAAAATAATTTAACAAGGATTCTTTTTCCGGAAAAAGACAGAAATGTTCGCTATGCACCTATGGTTCTTGTCGGGGAAATTGACAGATCTCTGAATGTGGAAATTGATATTTATCTCTCTGATCCGACGTGCCCGGATATAGGAAACAGCAGGTTTACAGGATGGAAAAAGGCTAAAATAAATGAAGATTACACATTCTTTATTGAAGATATTTTTATAAATCCGGGAACAGTATCCCGGGAAGCACACACACCTCTTACCATGGCAGTTTGTGTAAAATCCGGCAAGGTATTTTATAAACAGATCGATGTCTGGGCAAATGAGATACTGATGCCTATAGAGATGAACCTTTCCACCCATGCCGTGGAAGGAGAAAATTCCGACACGGAAGTGACTATTGATTGCCATGCCCGGGTTCCTAATATTTCATCCTGGAGTATTGATTTTGACGGCGACGGAAATTATGACATGGTTGATATGGTGGACAATCCTGATTTCGGGAATTCCCATTCCTGGGTTCATACCTATTCAAGTCTCGGACTTGTCTCCCCTCGGGTACGGGTAATCTCCCTTGACGGGAACTACTTTTCTGTTAAGGATGATATTATTATCCATGAAAAAATAAAAGAAGCAAGCAATAAAATGGTGGAACATCCTGTTTCATTCAGTTCACTTCGTATGGATGACGGAACTTACAGGCTTTATGTTCTGTCCGGAGAACAGAACAATGACACAATAGAAGTCTTTGAGGTTGGACAGAATGAAAACTACATATCAGAAAGATTATTTTCTATTTCTCTGGCAGGCATGGGTATCGAAAACCCTGTAAAAATAGTTGCAGGGGATAATGACCACCTCTTTATCGCATCAAATCGGAACCTCAGGGGGTATATAGATCTCCTTAAAGCAAATGAAATGGGTAACTATCTCCCTGTTCCCGAATGCCAGGTACTTATTGATGATATGGTATACGATATGACTGTTACAGATACCGCCCTCCATGTCTCGGTGGAAAATGGAAATTACCTTGCGAAAATTCCTCTCATAGATGGAATACCAGTAGCAAATCAACTTGAATACATTACCCCGACGGTGAGATATGCAGAAGAACCGGGAGCATGCTTATCCATTACCAATAATGGAGGAGAATTCCTTATCTCCGATTTTTACCGCCAGCGTATATTAAAACTCTCGGATTCATTGAATGTATTGGAATATTTCGGAACATTCGGATATGATGAAGGAGAGTTTATTACCCCTTCAATTATTGAATCATTTGAAAACCGTATGTTTATCTATGACCGTGGAAGAGGAGATGTCCAGATATTCGGACCAGATTTTCATGCTGTCACCACCCTGGCATATTCAACCGGGGAAGGATATGACAATTATGTTGATCCTGAATTTTTAGTGGATATCGCGGATATTGCAATTATCACTAAAATAGAAAACAACAGGTTATACTATTATTTACTCCTGCTAAGCCGTTCCGCTGAAAAACTTGCCATGTTCCGGCTTCCCCAATGGGAAGAACTCCGGGCACATGTACACAACAACAAAATCGTTTTTTTAAAGGACAGGGAAGTATATACGGCAAAACCGTCGGGGAGCGATCTTATGAAGATATTAAGTTCGGACAGCATCCTCCGTGTTGAGGGTACCCTGGATTACCCGGCTCTGTCACCGGATGGCCGTCAGCTTGTTTTTACTTCCCGTGTGCGGCTATATGAAGGGACAAACACTCCTGTGGATGGAGAGGAAAACGGGTATGTGTATGACAATCTTTATACTATCAATGTGAATGGAGAAGACCTCCGGCGTATTCCCCTGGATGGAATAACCGATTATATGATCGAACGCCCCCTCTTTAATTCAAATGGGGATGAACTCATCTTTTCCGCACGACCGGTGGACGGTACATGGCAGATCTATATCTACAACCTGAAAACCGGAGGCATCCGTATGCCTTTTCAATCGGACGAGAATGCCCGGTTTCCCGCTTTTTCCCCGGATGACCACTATATTGTCTTTACAACAGATTATGACGGGGATGAAGAAATTGAAATAATTGACCTGGAAAATCCGAATGTCCGGGTGGATGTAACATCCAATAATGCACGGGATTCCTTTCCGGTCTGGTCTGTCACCTATCCCTTTGAAATCATGAATCCTGATCTTCATATTACTTCGAAAATAGGATTTGTAAGTGAGAGGGATTTTCACAAGGGTGTGTATTTCACTTATATTGCCCGGCCCTATGAAGGTGATGTCAGGGTTGTCACGGAAACCGGCAAAGAAACGAATGACACACCTGATATGGCAGCGATGGAGATTACTCCGGTGGATACGGAAGGAGACTACCCCTGCTTTACCGGAGACGGAAACTCCATAGTTTTTGAACATTTTGACGGAGATCAGTACCTATTAAAAAAGTTTAATTATAAAACTGATGAATTAACAACAGTCTCGCTGCCGCAAAATGTAAGAAAACCGGCGGGAATGAAAAATGCAATTGCGGATTTCACAGCAGAACCGGTGAATGGAAATGCAGTGAGTTTGAGATGGAGAGAATATGTTGATAAGGAGATTTTCTATACTGTTCATTTTCAGATAAATAAAGAAGGTGAAGGCATTACTCAAAAAAGGATTTTTACTTTAAACAATGCACGGCTCACAGGTTTGGAAATGGGGGCTGAATATTTGTTCAGAATCAGTATCGTGGAAAACGGAGAAGAAGCTGCCGCCTCTCAATGGAAAAAAGTAAAAATGCCCGGTGTTATCGCCCTGCCCGCATTTGAAATTGATGAACATAATCCCTATCGTGTATTGCTCCAGGCATGGACTCCGGATCCTGATGTGGACTGGAATTTTGCATGGATTATTGATAATCAGGAGATTACCACGGCACATACATCACCGAAATTTTCCTATGAATTCGCCACAAGCGGTAGAAAGGAAATTATGCTGAAAGTAACCAATAAGAAAAATTCCGAAACAGATTTTACGGAAGTTCCCATGATTGTTGATATCATATCGGATATAAAACCTGTTATCGAATACACCATCGATAATTCATATACACTGTACTTGAATGCAAAAAATTCTTTCGGAAATAATATTGATTGGCCTGCAACGACCTGGATCATTTCCGGGCCGGGAAGGATGCCCATGACACCGCAGACCGGGTCTGAGATTTATATTCCACTGGTGACAGAGGATCATATGAACTTTAAACATAAAATTAATGTGACACTCAATCTGAAAAGAAGGGCGATCACAGGACAGCCCGAAGCAGACATTATTGAATCGAATATGATCATTGACCTGGATTACCGGGATGTTAAACCGATTATTACTTATGAACCGGATACGACTGATCCGCTGCTTATTACCTTTACCGGTACCAATTCCATCGGCCTTATTAACTGGTATGAAGCACGATGGAATGTATATGCCGACGGGATTGATATTCACGGGGAACAGGGAGTGAGTTCTTTTGCGTACCAGTTTCCCGAGACGGGAAGCGCCCTAAGCTATTCAGTGACGCTGACTGTGCCGAATATGATTGATGGAACGACCATGACAGGCTCGGTGATTGTTTCCATTGAACCGTCTCCCATCGAACCGGTCATAGATTATGAAATCATTACCCTTAAAGAGGACGATAATATCGTTGGAGCCAAACTGCTGTTAAACTGTACTAATTCAAAGGGAAACAACATCAATTATATGGAGGCAAAGTGGACTGTTCCTGTTGCCGGAACCTATAATGAACAACCGACACAATTCGGGCCGGTCGCGGTCTATAATCTTATGAATATAGGAGAACGGACCCAGATGGATGTATCCCTGACCCTGTCCAGGCGGGGAGGAACGGATATTACTTCCCTTTCCAAAACGATTTATGTTGATGCGCGGAATATGCAGGAACCGGAAATCATTTTTAATGCAAAAAAGGAATATACGAATACGGGAACCATGCTTGTCGTGGATATCCTTTCTTCCACGGGACCAAATATCGAGTGGGAAAAAACAACCTGGCTGTTTGATGGTGAATATTCCTTCCAGGGGCCGGTGGTGCGGAGAGATATATCCGCTGCTCCCGAAGATGCGGTCATCACCTATGTATGTACTGTCTATTGCGCGGGAAATGAACCGATGGTAAAACACGGAGAAGTGGAAATCGGCCAGCGGGCTATCTCACCCTTTATTACCTATACACAATTACCCGGCGGCGCAGGGAATGTTTTTTCCCTTGATGTCCGGGAATCACGTGGCATCAATATCGACTGGGAAAGGACTACCTGGTATATATTTGACGGGAATGAAAATGTCGTAACAAAATACGGGGGAGTGATCACACATGCCTTTTCCATAAAGGAAAAAAAGATGGGATACCCGGTTCTTGTGGAGATGTTTTTTAAAGGAAGCAGCCGGCCCTTTATTTCCTATACTTCCATCGATGTGGAAGGAGACGAATTTCTCCCACTCATCACCTGGGACCTTCCTTCCGAACGGGAAGATGAAAATTTGATCCTTTTTTCCGCCGGGGATTCGGTGGGGAGAAATATCGATTGGTCACAGGCAAAGTGGACTTTCGGGGATTATTCGGAATCCGAGTACGGACCGGTGGCGTCTCACAAGTATGGATTTAGTAAAACCAAAAAAAGTTACAAGGTTTCGCTTACCCTCACCCGGAGATCGGCCAACGGTTCATTGGAAACAAAAACCACCACCACCACTATCTCAATCGGCAGTGATGTGATAAAAGCAGTGGTCCACGCAAAACTAAACTCCAATGGCTTTCTTGTCCTCTCCGCCGAAGAGTCCGAAGGACGGGGTCTGCTTCTCGACCGTTGTTACTGGCTCTTTGAAGGCGAAGGCGAAGGCGAGGAACATTCCGAACATACCGAAGGGGGCGTCATACAGCGGAGACAGACAAGCTTTTCAACAGATTTATACGCAAAGGCCTCCATCGGTCTTTATTTGAATGCAGGTGCCGGGTATGGATTTGGAGATAAAAATTCAGGGGGTCCATACGGATTTGTCGAAGCCGGTACGAATATATCCGCCGAAGTAGGAGCAGGAGCGAGCATGGGGTATGACGTGATGTACGACTTTGCGGATTACAAAGGATATACAAATGAAAATGATTCATTTTCAACATCAAATACACACACAGGCGCCGTGTGCCGGCGGTATGTGGACAGGGATGAATCGAATGTCCTGGTTACCTTGTATGTATACCGGATGTCGTTAGACGGAGGGATTGAAGGGGAATCCATCACAACCCGGATAAATTGTGATGACGCAAAATCAAGCGGAGGAGTAACATATGGTAAATAAAAGAATAATGTATACAATATTTATAGCAGGGGTCCTGGCATTAATGCCGGGACTCCTCCATAGCCAGGAGGACACACGCTATGACGCGGGAATGAACCTGCCTTTTAATGAAAAGGCCGGGGATGTAAATCCCCAGACAGGAAACATCACCTTAAGCTTTGCCGACGTGAACCTTCCCGGCAGGGGGGGAATGAACTTTACCTTTGGGCGGATCTGGTCCCTGAATCAGTCTAATCTCTTTACCATGTATTGTGATCCCGATACCGGTGAAAACCGTCTGAGTTCCCATACTCCGGAAGAACAGAACCACCTGGGGGCCGGGTGGAACAGTACCCTGCCCTATATCATGGAAGATTTCAGTTCCGGTGAAGGGATGCTTCACCTTTTCTTTGGGGGAAGTGTGTATGAAATTGACAGGGAAGGGATCAAAAAAAGCAATCCGAATACATCGAACCTGCTGTACTATGATCTCGATGACATGCGAATTTTTGAAAGCCGGGGCATAAGCTATGGGGATTTTACACACTATTCCCTGGATGATCTTTCCTCGGAATATCAGGTTGCCGATTCGCACTTTGACCGGAGTCTTTACCGGCTCATACTCAAGGATAATTCCCAATTCTGGTTCCGCTCAGACGGCAGGTTGATGATGGAAGAAGACCGGACCGGGCTGAACAGACTATGGTATTTCTACAATAATGATCATATCCTTACACTTGCGGTGGATACCATCGGCAGGAAAATACGGTTTTTTTATGATACCCATAACAACCTTACCATGATCGAGTGGGATGTACAAAAAGGAGTCAAACGCCCCGGCGGCGCCAGGGCGGCGGAAGAGATAACCCTAAGGGTTACCTATGAATATGAAAGCGCGGAGAACATTCCCGGTGCTACAGATCTATCGGGAGATGTAATCGATTACCGGGAGCCGTTTTTACTCACCTCGGTCACTGACCCGATGGGGAATGTGACCACCTACCAGTGGAATGAAGGGATTGCCGGATTTACCTATAACAGCAGGAATGCTCATTCCCAAAATATTTTTATGCTGCTGACAGGGATCACGAGTATGGATAGCGGCGGCGGGATCTATAAAAACAAACGTGTTCTTGATTATGAAATTCCTGCGAAAGGAATATACACAAAATATTTTTATGGCGGGTATATGGAATATTACAAAATATCCGGACAATACAACCTGAACCGTCATGGCAGGATGATGAATTTGACACAATACATTTATCATGATGAAGGAGAAGCGGGAAATTACAACCAGTACAGCGCCGTGGTTGAACAGGGGAACCTTACAACCACCTATATCTACAGTTTGGAGAGCGTCCCGCAGCGGTCTCATGTCCTGGACCGCCTTGAAGTGACATCCGAGGACGGATTTACCCAGGTTACCCGGTATATGTATAATGCGGACAGGACAAAAGCAGGGGAAGAAGTGTTCAGGCAGGGAAAATTTCTCTACAGCGAAGAGTTCCAATATGACACCAAAGGAAACCTGAAATGGCACAAAGACAAAATGGGACTTATTTCTTCTGCAGATT
Source organism: Spirochaetales bacterium (assembly GCA_016934975.1). GTDB lineage: Bacteria > Spirochaetota > Spirochaetia > SZUA-6 > JAFGRV01 > JAFGRV01. The sequence goes on from JAFGRV010000142.1 coordinate 21,963, forward strand.
ATGATCCTGTCTTCAGTATTCCAATACGGGAAGCAAGGGAGTTCACCCTGGAAGGTGAGACAAAGACCTATGAAGGGGAGACAACCATTAACACCCTTGGACAGGTAACAGATCAGACACTCTACCTGGAAAGCACCGGGGGAAAACGGGCTGTGCAAGTCGACCATATTGAATATGATGAATTCGGAAACCCCGTATCCCGGACTGATGCGGGGGGAACTACCGTGTATACGGTGTATGACCAGACAGCACACGCGTTTCCCGTAAAAGTATACCAGGATGTTACCATCGCCGCATGGTCCGGCGGCACCGGACCGTCACCCTGGTGGACCGGCGATCCTGAGAGTGAAAAAAAGGTACGCATACGGAGCTGGAAGGTTTTTAACAGTGACGGGAGTATCTGGATAGATGTTGATAACGAAGGGTATGCTGTTGAGCATTATTATGATAACAATGGGATTGAGACGGAGGTCATCAACCCCGATGAAAACGATGAACGCGGATTTGCCGAACCGATTGAAATTGTAAACGGGAATCCCCTGGGAAGGGATTTTGATGATTTTGCCCTTAGTTCCGTGTTCCCGGTGTTTTTAGAAACCAGGGAGGACAATCCGGGGTCACGGATGGAGATCAATTATCAAACTGAATATATTAAAACCTGCACAGATATAGACAAATCCCTCGGCCGTGTAAAGGTAAGCGGGATTCAAAATGACGGCCTGGGGAATACGGAACAGGAGATTGAATACGACGGAAACGGGAATGTGTATGCATACAAAAGTATGGAATACGACAGCCTCGGAAGGATGATCGCCCTGACAGATCCCGACGCCGACCGTTCCCATCCGATTCCCGTGCGGGTAAACGGGACTGACATAGAACGGCATGATAAAACCTGGATTATAAAATACGATGACCTCGGGAGAAAGGTGATGGTATTGTATCCGGAAACCGAACCGGGGAAAAGCCCGGTCAAACGCCTCACCTATGATGACGGGGAAAACAGTATCATGACCGTTGACCCGGAAGGCAGACGGGTTTATGAAAAAATGGACTGGAACGGGAATGTTATCAGCCTTATTGCATACGGAGATTCAGAGACTGGTACCGGCGAAGTGCAGTCATATACCTACACCTACGATATGTTGAACAGGAAAACCTCTTTTACCGATCCCCGGGGTATTATAACACGGTATTCCTATGATGAACGGAATCTCCTGACAGAACAGGATTATGGCCCGGAATCGGGACAGGATGTGATGAAGTATAACGACCTTGGCCAGCTCGTAAAAAAGATTGATAGAAAAGGCCAGGTCATTACATTTACCTATGATGAATTGGGAAGAAATACAAAGGCAGAGCATTTTATTTCCGCAAAACAGTATGCCGATGGAAAAATTGATCATACTGTTGCCATTGCCTATGATAACAGGGGGAATGCCGTATGGATCGGCAATGGCAACCTGGTGGAATACTATACCTACGATTACGGGAACCGGGTCATATCCTTGCGGAGATTTCTGAAAGACCCTTCCCTGCGGGATCAGCTTGTTTCTGTGTGGGGAGGAGAGGCAGATACCCAGGTATTCGGTTTTACCTATGAGTATAATGACGCGGGCATGGTCACCCGCATGATCTATCCCGATGATTCGGTCCATGAATTCAGTTATGATCCTGTACTGGCCCGTCTTACGGGTATTGGGGAAGGAAATGATCCCTATTCAATCGAACCCTTTGTGACCTCCCTTGATTATACCCTTTCCGGGGTTGTAACCCGGATGGATTATGCAAACAACACACGTCAGGAATGGGAATTTGACAACAGGAAACGGATTTCAAACATAAGGATTTCAAATAACACGGATATAATAGAAGATATCCATTACACCATAGACGGTTCGGGAAACATCGTGAGTATCAACGAAAACGAATACACATATGACGGGTTCAACCGCATCGCAGGGGCAAAAACCCTGCTCCCCGGACAGACCGATATGGTTAAACTGGTGACAGACCACTTCGGCACCTTCCGGGACCGTGATCCGTTAAACGGTATTGCCTACGACCCCAGGGCGGATATTTTCCCCGGGGGAAATCCCGACGGAAGAATAAACGGCGGCGACCATCTCTCGGCCATGCTTGCCTCGGGAGAAACCTGGTATGACAATGAAAGCTTTCTCTATGATAGAAGCGGAAACCGTATCAAACTGGTTCAAAACGGGGATGAGTATTCCTATGAGTACGGCAAACGGAACCGCCTTGAACGGATTTATGTGAAAAAGAAAGAGAGTTTTACACGGGAACTTTTTATCGACTATACATATGATGCGAACGGAAATACCGTATCAAGAATTATTCATTATCCCGCCGGGGATAAAGTAACCACCTTTACCTATGATACCATGAACCGCCTGATCACCACTGAAGAGAATGGCAAAGAACCGGGAGATACCGGCACTCGTACGCTGTATGTCTATGACAATGCAGGAAACAGACTTGTGAAACAAAGCCCCCGGGGCACGACTGTGTATCTCCGGCACGGCCAGATTGCCGTGGCCATGGATATTGAACTCCCCGGTCCCGGGACCGGATTTGAACCGAATGAAGAGTATGTTGGAAAAATAAACCGGTACGTCCTTTCCGGGGACCTCCTCGCCGGAAGGATTACGACAATTGTACGACCCGGTAATACCAGGGAAACCGGGAAAAGCTGGTATCACCTCGACCACCTTAACTCCACCAAATGTGTGACAGACGAAAACGGGCAGGTGGAAGTAAACTACACCTACCGGGCATTCGGGGAGCAGCTCCGGCGTCTTGACAAAGACGGGAATGAAACCGGGGATACTGCAAAGTATTCCTATGGCGGGAAGGAGCTGGATACGGGGACGGAGCTCTACTATTTTAACGCACGCTACTATGACGCGACAATCGGACGATTTATTAATGTTGACCCGGTTCAGGACGGGACAAATTGGTATGTGTATTGCGGGAATAATCCGCTGAATAGTGTGGATCCGACGGGGTTGGAGGAGAATGTATTGACTGAAGAACAAAAAGGAGAATTTAATAAAAAATTAAAATGGACAGGAAAAGATTTTGCTCCTGGAAGTCGAATCAGTCAACCTTTTGAAAATATATTATTAGGATATTATGGGAGTGAAAAAGGAGGAACTTATTCAAAGACTTATGAACATCATTCCGGAATTGATTTAGTAGGTGGAAATTCAATTATATCACCGTTATATACTGAAATTATAAATTTAGATAAAAAAAATGGATTGATTCAATTAAAAATTATTGGTACAGACCGAATAATCAATCTTAGGCATAATGATTCTTCTGTTTTTGAAAAGCTAAAAGTTGGTAATCAATTTAATCCAGGTGACGAAATATGTGCTTTTCCTAAGAACCGGAATCAAGGTTATCCGACACATTTAGAAGTTGAAGAAAAAGACACTAAAAATCGTTGGTATAATCCGATAACCCATGAGCGCGCTGCTGCTGGAACAGATTTCTATTTTATGAAAGACAAAGGAATAATAGCTGAAATTAAAGAACTGGAGAAAATGAAAATAATTGGAGGAAAAAGTTGTATAGGACCAGTTCGAGGCGGACAAAAAATAAAGCATTGGGAAAAACATAGAATACAACCGAAATAATTATACTTTTAGAATGTAAATCTCGGAAATTTGTAAGGGACAGAGATGCCCAAACAATCCAACCAACCGGGGACAGGATATTACAATCCTGTCCCCTTGTCCCGGTTTCCGGGACGGGATTATTACAAGAAGGCCAAGTTATAAAAATTAATTTCCTGTCCGGGAACCATTCACAGACTGAATTTCTTATGAACAGGAAGAATTGGATAAACGATACTTTAAATCTGGTTACAAATTTTCTTATAAAAATCACAGCTAAGACCTGCATCATTCCCCTTATATAAAGAGAAATACGAAGCTGCCTATAAGAAGATTTACCTTGCATTCTATATCAATTCAGGGTATAAATAGAAGAGATATGCAACTGCACTTTTTATAATAAATACCTCATCACGGGGAAACCATATGAACTATAAAATAAAATCTATCATATTTTTTTTATCCTGGAGTCTTTTAAGTATCGCTGTAACAAGTTGCAAAATTCCGGATACGGAAGCACCCGGTCCGGGATCTAAAAAAAACGTGATTTTACTCATCGGTGATGGCTGCGGCTACAACCAGATCAAAGCAGCCGATCTGTACCTTGGCGTTGAAAATCAGGTTTTCGAGAATTATCCCGTAAAGTACGCGATGTCGACATATAGTTACGGACAATCATACGACAAAACTCAGGCCTGGAGCGATTTCGATTATGTCACGACGATGTTCACCGATTCGGCTGCGGCCGCAACGGCGATGTCAACAGGCAGCAAGACGGCAAACGGTAATATCGGCTACAGTCCTGACGATTTACACACACTGAAGCACGCCTTCGAGTATGCAGAGGAAAAAGGTTTTGCCACCGGTGTCGTCACAAGCGTCCCGTTCAGTCATGCAACCGCGGCGGGGTTTGTGGCCCACAATGTAAGGAGAACAAACTACAGCGAAATTGCCCTGGAAATGATTGAATCAAGTAAAACCGATGTTATCATGGGTGCCTGTAATCCCGGTTATAATAATGACGGTGAAGCAGTCACGTCGGGTTCGGAAGATTATACATATGTCGGCGGCATAGATACCTGGAACGCTTTGGTTGCAGGTACAGCCGGAAATAATGTTGATGCAAACCATGATCAGGTGATAAATAACGAAGACTCCTGGAGACTTATACAAACAAGAGAGGAATTCGAAGCATATGCCCGGGACACAACTCCGGAAGTCAGCAGACTGTGCGGGGTTCCACGGGTGGGGACAACACTTCAACAGTCACGATCCGAAAATTCCACGGAAGTTTTCGGTGATCCGAAAACTGAGAATGTACCGGCTCTCGGGACAATGGCAACGGCAGCTCTGAATGTTTTGAACAGAAATGAAAAGGGTTTCATGTTGATGGTCGAGGGCGGTGCGATCGACTGGGCCTGTCATAATGGACAAGCAAATCCGACACAATTGGCAAGAATTATCGAGGAAGTGATCGATTTTTTCGATGCAATAACTGCAGTCAACGCCTGGGTGGAGGCCAATTCAAGTTGGGACGAAACTCTTGTCATCGTTACCGGAGATCATGAATGCGGATATCTATGGGGTCCGGATTCAGGCTTGCCTGCTACCTGGAATCCCCTCACCGGCCATGGGCCGGGAGAGCTTCCGGGCATGGTATGCTACAGCAGCAGCCATACGAACTCTTTAATCCCCCTCTTCGCAAAGGGATGTCATGCAGAACTTTTTGATAACGAGATCGCCGGCAATGACACAATAAGAGGGACATATATCGAAAATACATCCATCGGAAAGATCCTTATAACCTTATGCTATTACCAAGCTTCCTATTTTAGTAAATAAGGAAATATCACTTCCAGTGCATCCACCGCATGTACAGGATGGCTGCCGGAAGCAACAGCCCGCTGAAACAATTCAACACCGTTATCCGAAGCCTCGGCTTCGGAACAACCGGCATAGGCCGCCAGTAACCGGGTAAAGGTAGATTTCACCAATGGTTCATAATCTTCCAGGGCTTGACGCACCTGATCGATGTTCCGGTAAAGCATCCCGCGCCACCCTTGGTGGATCAGTCGGGTCACCGTAGCCGGTCCCACACCTCCTACTTCGAGGGTATACGCCGCTGCTTTGCTTCGTGTACGAGGATCCACATCCCCGAAAGGCCGTTTACCGTCTTTCCGGAAGGAGGTGGCCGCATCGATAATGAGGCATTGCTCCTTGACCATCTCAGGTACAAAAAAGTATTCCGAATCGCTATGCAAGGTATAGGGGAAAAAGCCCATACAGGAGAAAATAATATCTGCCCGCCGGGAGAGTTCGGTGTATACCTTGAGCTGGGTATTTTTATCGTTCTTTCCGCCGCTGCCGGTCCGGGTGTGGAGAGGGCCAAGGACCGTAGCATCAAAACGTTTAAGAATATTGAACAATGGTTCGCCGATTATGGCGCTCCGTCCTGCCACCAGCACTTCCAGTCCCGCGAAACTCGCGATCCCGTCGGGCCGCAGTTTGCGTCCTTTGTCCCGGTACAAATACGCGCTGGCGAGGTCGAGCATCCCCCCGGGAGTACAACAGTCAAAATAACGATCGGCCCCCAGAGACATCAACCCCAGGGTAACCTGGTTCAGACCATCTCCATCTTTGGTAAGAGCGATGTGGTTACAAAGATCTGTCGTATTGATCTCTTTGCCTGCCCGGCCGCCAAAGGGAAGCTGAAACATCAGGATGGCGATGGAAGGATCCCGGTTCCAATCTTCAAGCATTCTCTGCATTTCATGGGCTGTTACCCTAGAGGGGAGTTCTTCCACCTGACTGGACAGCCCCGCCAGCCGTGTAGTAGCTGCTTTCATCCCCACATACATCCGGGAGGCTGCTACTTTGGGATCATCCTTGTCCCCTACCAGTACTGTCAGCACTTTAAAATCCCGGGTATTGATACGCTTCAGGGCTTTGATCTCTCCAAGAAACTCTCCCCTGCGCTTCAGTTCGGGAATGATGGTTTCCTGAAATCCCCGGGGATAAGTCTGTTCTCCCTTGACCAATCCGGATCCATTAATCACGGCTGTATATTCCATATCGCGAAAAGAGCGTGTGATTTTATGCTTAAACTCTCCTTGAGCGAACAACCAATGGTTTATCCCGCCTATCCGGTCATAATACTTCCTGTAAGCCATAGAAACCTCCTCGAAAAACGACTTTTTCCTTATAATAATTGGAATCTTCATTCATTGCAAGGGATTAAAAAAATGGAGCAATTTGCCTTCTGATCATAATTGTGTTACCTTGATACTATGACACAGGCATTATTTGGGTCATGAAAGGAATGAAAAAAGATGCAGCCGGACGCACATACCTTATTACACCTTACAGGGATAAACACCCCCCCTATCGGATTTTATGATGTTATCGATCCACAGCCGTTTAAACCCTTTGCAGAGCAAAAACTCTGCTATTTTTCCTCTTACGACAACTGGAAAAAAGGTGAAAGTCTCTGTATTTCAACAAGCAGGTACTACTGCCTCGGAGGCAGGTACTGGATCGGGGGTATTGAATTTACCACAAAAAATAAATTTGCACGGTTTCTGAATCAAATGGAAGGATTCAAATCCTCGGACGAACTGATGTGCCAATACCTTGATAGTCAAAAGCCGTATATAATCAAAAATAAATATGTTGTCCTTGGTCCTTTAAAGGCTGATCAATACGAACACCTGAAAACGGTTACTTTTTTTGTTAATCCTGATCAGTTAAGTCTCCTGCTTCTTGGCGCCGAGTATACGAATGGATCAATAACTCACCAACCGGTCCGCACCACTTTCGGGTCCGGCTGCGGTCAGTTAGCGGCAGTGTTCGGTGACCTTGATACTGATATCCCGCAAGCCGTCCTTGGCGCGACGGATATCGCCATGAGAAAACATCTCCCCCCTGACATCCTCGCTTTTACGGTAAACAAACCGATGTATAAACAACTCTGCGAGCTTAATGAGAACAGCTTTCTTTATAAGGATTTCCGGAAAGAACTTTTAAAAGCACGGGGGAAATTGAATTGATATCCCATCGCAGCAAGCCGCAACCAAACATTAGTCTGAATTGGATTAGATACACCTTAACTAATTATAATTGGAACTCGAACCCGAAGA
>JAFGRV010000143.1 GCA_016934975.1 Spirochaetales bacterium
ACAGAAGATAAAACTTATATATTTTTAAATTCTATAAATAATTCGAGTTTATCTTTTGCCCGCTAAACTGTGTAAAATCATATCTATAGCGTCTCTTACAAGAATCTTAGATTTTTGCAGGAACCTCTATTAGTAGTTAAATAGTATATCATAGCCCCATACTCAAATCAATAACTATTAAACGTGAGCCTCTTGCAAAATTCAATAGTAAAGAAAATGTATTTTATATTCGGCTTCGTATCTTTATCTCTTTCTACTAAAAGGAATTAAATTGGACTTTTTTTATACAATGGGAATTCTCCGTTATATTATAAAATATGTGCAAATGACAGAAAAAATACGTTTTCCACGCAGAAAGGATTATAAGTTTAGCTATCATTTTGAACTCCGGATCGCAAACCCATATTAATCAAAAAGAGCAGCCATTCCGGCTGCTCCTCATATTACTCATTACTCTCTTTTTCCAAATACTTCTGCTTAACAAAATTGTGATATAAGACCGACATAATACTGGGCAATTAAGAGCGCGTCCACGATATCAACAGTGCCATTACAGTTCGTATCCGCCGCGGCGGCATTATAATTCCCCGGGTATAAGTCGACATATGCCTGGGCAATTAACAGGGCGTCCACGATATCGACAGCCCCGTCACTGTTGGTGTCCCCGAGGATGACATCACTGACATTCACATACCCATTTATCGCATTATGAATACCGATATCATTCGTATTCTGATCCGCGAGGTCATTGATCGTAAGCTGTAATGTGGTACTACCGGTATTTCCCCGGGTCTTCCAGTTTACCGTGACAATATGAAGATCGGAACCGGGTCCCGATCCGCTTGCGTCAAAACCGGAAACAATAAGAAGTCCCGAGGCTGTGGCATTGACCGCCGCGATAAATCCGTCGGGCCCCTCATCTACCCCGTCTTTACCGACCGAGGTATTGACACTCACAAGTGAGTTGGCAAAGATAATATTGAATCCATAGGCTGCAAGACGTTGAGATCCGGTATTGGCATGGATTTCGGTGGCAAAATTGGTGTAGACACCTACATTACTTTCCTGTGGTACAAACCATACATCACCGACGCCGGCTGCCGGAATCGGTGTGTTTTGAGGAGGGGTTGTAGGGACTGATGTCGGGGCAGTGGTAACAGCCGGAGGATTTGTCGGGGCAGATGTGGGGTCCGGGGTAATATTCGGAGGATTCGTGGGAGCTGTCGTATTACTCGTCCCGGAATTAACACCAAAGGAAAATGATTCTACCTGAAGTCCCGCGCCATTGACCATAAGTTCGAATCCGGCCTCAAAAACATGAACATACCAGTTCGATTGGGCATAACCCCGTGATATGGCATCGTTGATAAAATCCTTATAATCACCGGATGCGGAATTTCTTCCTGTCTGTACATAGGTAAGGAAATTCCAGCCAATATTTGCATAATAGACATCATGGCCGTTAAAGGTCCCGATCCGGGAACCCGCGGGGTACATTCCGTGATTATCGAGCCATATCATTATTTCCGCTCCCCCGTCATAACCAGTGCTTGAGTCGTTTCTCGCACTGAGCCATGCTTCGGCAGATATATTATATTCTCCCGAAGGTCTGTTACTACTTACCGTAAATGTAAAAGGGAGGTTGTTTATTTGATTGAACTGCAAAGGCAATCCGCTATTATTTGTACATTCACCCCAATGGCATCCTTTATAAATTGAAGGATACGCAGCTACCGAGCCTTGGTTGTGTTCGGAAACTGTCACGGTGAAACCTGTCCCGTTTACATTGATACACTGCCGGGCATCTGATCCCCACGCATTATTCTGCGCAGTATACTCACCGCCATTGATGGAAACAGTGTCGTACTTTCCGCAAATTTCCTGTGCCATGGCAGCATGTCCGGTAATCAGAATCACAAAGCAAAAGATTCCGGTGAGAACAATAAATCTCTTTTTTTTCATCAATTTTCTCCTTATTTTCATATTTTTGATTCAACTTTTAAATCTTTTTCCTGACAACAGGTAAGATTGTCAGAAATGTTTCTTTTTATATACAATCAGTATCTTATTATATACGAAACGCAGGACTTAACCTATAGTTTTTTTGATTTTTAAATTTATTTTTTTCAAACTATTCAAGGAGGCGGTTTTCATTGAGTGGTAAATTTTCCCGGGACACACTTCATCACGACACAATCGCGGACAGGGCAAGCTTATGTGTATGCAATACATCTTTCGGATTTTCCGTATCATACTGAATTGAATGGAGAACTGTATGTAATGTCAATAATGGCGGGACATATTCACGGAACACAATCATCGATCTGTATCCGTGTTTTGAGACCACGGGAATTTCTTTGTTCAAACAATCAAAAATCGGTTTTTTAACATCCGGAAAATATTCTTTTAGAACAGGATTAAATATATATTTCCCCTTTTCCATATAGATTTCCGCGATATGCTGGGGCATGGGAATAAGAAAAATGAGAAACGGGGATAATCCCCCACCGATGCTCAGGGATTTATTATCTTTCAGTTTATGAATATTCCGGAAACCGATGTGGGGATTCTGAAATGAAACTCTCATCTCGATAAGGGGAAGATCATCGCTGAAAAAGGACACAATATTTTCCTGCCATTTTTTTGTATCGAAGACATCCTTAAAACTTCCTTCCAGCTTCTTTTTTAAAATGATGATGGTAACACAGAGAAAAATGAGTACAATAATAAAAACACCATAAATAACCGGAAGTATCCTGTTCAAATTCCGGATTTCACGATTCTTCGCCGGAGGAATCCGGGTTTCCCTGTTCACCCCCTCTTGTATTGGAAAAGGAAACTCACTTTTAAGCAGATAAGAATCGTAACTTGTCTCCGGTTGAAAATCTTTATTTCCGATACCAAGATCATGTATCAGTTCATCAAGAGGGTCCGGGGTTGATAAAGAGAGATCCGGTTTACCCTTAATCAGGATTGAGAGCACATACCAGCCGTTGTGATGAGAGACCAGATGTGTGTTGCGGGATAATGCGTATTTTACAAGTTCCGGGTCTCTGTTGGCATGGGGACTCGACAGAGGAGGATCATGCTGCATATCGCTGATAATAAAGAGCTGCTTTTGTTGGTCAGGTGAGAGACCTGCGGTGTAAGTATGTAATCCTTCCAGGGCGCTCACGATATCCGTATACCTGCCGAAAAGTGCCTTTTCCCGTAAAAACATTATTTCTTTCATTAGAGAAGCCAGAGATCCCTCATTCTCTACTTTCACCGAGAGTTCATGAACGGGAATTGTCGAAAACTGAAGTAAATGAATCGTATCATTATTGTGAACTTCCGTGGCAAGTAAATTACTCATGACATAAACAATCACATCATTAAAACAGGATTCCATACTGATGGATGTGTCTACTAATACGATGATATCCCTCGCTGCTGCATAAGCATACAAGCCGGAAAATAGCAGAAAACATAAACAAAGTATCATAATTCTCTTCATTTTTATTATTATCGCCGTATTCGTGTCTCCCCCTTAATAACAAATTTAGTCCGTTTCAGGGAAAAAAACAAATATATAACACCTTGTATTTTATTACAAAAGGGATCAATCATAATGATTTATAATTGTTCTTTTTACTCTTTTGAGTTAGAATAATCGATTATGAAAGGGACTATGTATGGAAGATTTTAATATAAATCAATGCGAAATTCGATATGACTATGAAAATATGGATTTCGTAAAAGTGACGAAAATGTTGTCTTGTGCATTCTGGAGTATTGATATAAAAATCGAAGAAGTGAAACAAGGTGCATCAAACTCTGCTTTGCTCATCGGTGTCTTTATGAAAGAAAATCAGATCGGGTATGCCCGGGTGATTTCCGATAAAACCAGGTTTGCCTATATTATGGATGTGTATGTAGACGAACATTACAGGAAAAGAGGTATCGGACAGCTCATGATAAACTCCATTCTGACTCACGAGAAATTAAAAGATGTGTACCAATGGCTGCTCATAACAAAAGATGCCCATGGCGTTTACAGTAAAACCGGATTTAAGCCCCTCGGTACTCCGGATTCCTGGATGGAAATAAGAAATAAAAGGCCTGAACGGTAGAATCCATGCAAAAAAAAAACTAAGAACCACTCACTTTTCTTGCACCTCATTATAAAAAATATTATCATTAATTATGACACAAATAAATAGATGGGATACGGGTACACTCGTTAAGAACCAATACACCATAGAATCTTTATTAGGAAAAGGCGGAATGGGGAAGACCTACCTTGCCACGGATAATAGTTCCGGGAAAAAGGTGGCGCTAAAATTACTCACCTTTAGTGACATAGATGACTGGAAAATCCTGGAACTCTTTGAAAGAGAAATAAAGACACTTGGTGCGATGGATCATCCTCTTATCCCCGATTATCTTGATAATTTCCGGATCGAAGAGGGAAAAGATATCTATTATGTCCTGGTCCAGGAATATATTGAGGGGAAAAACCTCCTGGATCTTATTTCCGGGGGCAAACGATTTACGGAAGATGAAGTTATGATGATACTGAGAAGCCTTCTTAAGACGATCTCATATATCCACAGCCTTCATCCCCCTATCATTCACCGGGACATCAATCCTAAAAATATAATCCTTGCACCGGATAATAAAGTCTATCTTATTGATTTCGGTGCGGTCGCAGATCCCGGGAAACTTGCCGGGGGAAGTACCGTAGTTGGGACCCTCGGGTATATGCCCCAGGAACAGCTTTATGGAAAGATTAAGCCGGCCTCGGACATGTATGCCCTTGGTGCGACAATTGTTTTTATCCTCACCGGCAAGGAGCCTTCGGAGTTTGAACTTAAAAATATGCGGCTCGACTACCACCCCGAGGTGGCCGTATCCCGGAAGCTTACGTCTGTCCTCGATAAAATGCTCGATCCGGATTACAACAAGCGCCTTACCGACACAAAAGCAGCCCTTGATATTCTCGATGGAAAAGCATCCCTCCCCGCAACTACCCGGGATTTTGCCGGCACGGAGAGAGTGATAGTCAGGCAGGATCCAGAGGGAAATAAGACTGTTAGTTTTAAAACGAGTAAGGTGATGTATTTTTTTCTTATTGTATTTGCCATCGCCTGGAATTCCTTTATTTTCGGATTCATGGGGAATGCAAACGAATTCGGGGATATGCCCATATTCATCAACCTTTTTATGCTTCCGTTTTTTGCGGCAGGTATCGGAATGATCGGAATGATTTTCTACGGTTTTTTCGGAAAAATCGGACTGGTTCTTACCGGAGAAGAGCTCATGTATAAAAACTCGATTTTTGGGGTTATCTTCAAACGGAAATCAATCCCCTACAACGAAATAAGGGATATAAAAGTAACGGAAGAGCGCGGTTCAAAGGGAAGCATTTCCCATGTACTCACTGTGTTCGGACCAGGCACATCAATTAAGATAGGAAAACTCCAGAACCTGGACAAGGGTGAACTTGAATATCTGAGGGATATGCTCAAAGCGGAAGTCTCGTGATCCCGGAGCGAAATAGGTACCTTAATCCACGACAAGTGACATTTTTGCTTCCCCCCTCACCCAACGGCAACCTTGACATTCATATCAATTCATGGTACATTTTTAGCACTTGTGGGGTGGCATAGGTAAAAATCGCGGCAAACATCGCTTTTTCACCATGTCTGAGAATATACCCGTAGAACCTGATCCGGATAATGCCGGCGAAGGGATTCCAACCCGTCCGTTCCCCCACACACTATAAGGAGATATATCATGACACAATTAGAAAGCGCGAGGAAGGGTATTATTACCGATGAAATGAAATCCGTCGCGGCATATGAAAACATACACGTACAGAGGCTGATGGAAAATATATCCAAAGGTTATACGATCATCACAAAAAATACCAGACATTCCTGCACTCCTCTTGGTATCGGAAAAGATCTGAAAATCAAAATAAATGCCAATATAGGAACATCGAACCATTGCAAAAGCGTGGATATAGAACTTGAGAAATTAAACGCGGCGGTAAAATACGGCTCGGACACCATCATGGACTTAAGCACAGGGGGAGACCTGAACGGGATACGGAAAACAATCATCCGGGAGTCGGGGGTTCCCGTGGGGACGGTGCCGATCTACCAGGCAATTACCGAAGAACCGGATGTTACCCGGATAACGGAAAAAGATTTCCTCGATTCGATTTTTAACCATATACAAGACGGGGTTGATTTTATTACCGTCCATTGCGGCATAAAAAAAGCTTTCATTCCCCTTCTCTCGTCCCGTATCATGGGGGTTGTTTCCAGGGGGGGGAGTTTCCTGGTAAAATGGATGATGCATCATGAAAAAGAAAATCCTCTCTACACCCATTACGACGAAATCCTCTCGATGGCAAAAGAATTTGATGTGTCTTTAAGTCTTGGAGATGGTCTCCGCCCGGGGTGCCTCGCGGATGCAACAGACAAAGCCCAGCTCGCGGAACTTGATGTCCTTGGCGAACTTGCACTCAGGTCACAGGAAGCCGGTGTCCAGGTGATGATAGAAGGTCCGGGGCATGTGCCCCTGGATCAGATTAAAGAAAATATCGATCTCCAGAAAAAGGCTTGTCACGGAGCACCTTTTTATGTCCTCGGCCCTCTGGTGACCGATATTGCTCCCGGGTACGATCATATTGCCGGTGCCATTGGCGGGGCTTTGGCCGGATTTTATGGTGCGGATTTCCTTTGTTATCTCACCCCCACGGAACACCTGGGACTGCCCGGCATTCCCCATGTCATCGACGGGGTGATCGCGTCAAAAATCGCGGCCCATGCGGCAGATATCGCCCGGGGTCTTCCCGGGGCCAGGGACCCGGACGACAAAATGGCGAAAGCGAGGAGTAATCTCGACTGGAACACCATGTTTTCTCTTGCCATGAACAGGGAAAAAGCCGAAACCCTGCAAAAGGAAAGCGGAAATACAGGCACCGATGTCTGCTCCATGTGCGGCGATCTCTGTTCCGCGAAAATAAACAAAGAAAGCAGGGAAGGGTATAAATCAACAACATGAAAATAAAAGAGATTGGCGGTGAATTTGAGCTGATAAACCGGGTAACGAAATCTTCAGGAAGCAATCCGGATATCATCTGCGGGATCGGTGACGATTGTGCGGTGATACGTTCCGGAGAAAATGAGTATCAATTAATTACCACGGATATGATGGTGGAAAATGATCATTTTTCCCTTAAGTGGTTTACTCCGGCACAAATAGGAAAGAAACTCATGGAATCGAATGTATCGGATATTATTGCTATGGGAGGAAAACCTGAATATGCCTTTCTCTCTATGTCATTAAAAAGAGATACCGAGGTTGAATTTTTAGACGGTTTCTACAGTGGATTATATGAATCAGCCGGACGGCACGGTGTGTTGCTTCTCGGGGGTGATACGACTCATGGAACGGAATATGTATTCAACCTCACCCTCCTCGGAAGGGTGGCACCTTCCCTTTGCAGACTCAGATCCATGGCACAACCGGGGGATCTTATCGCCGTTACCGGGACCCTCGGCGGAAGCACTGCGGGTCTGAAGCTTCTCTTAAAAGATAAAGAGGGGTATCTTCCGGATCATCTGGAACCCCGGTCAAGAACAAGAGAAGATGGTGAAGCGATAGCACACCATGCTCATGCCATGATTGATGTGAGTGACGGGTTGGGGAGCGAAGTCACACACATCTGCAACAGAAGTAACACCGGAGCGGAAATTATAATGGAAGATATTCCCCTTTCCGCCACTACGATCGCATCCGCACAAATTCTGAATGCCGACCCCTATGAGTTCGCATTGTACGGCGGTGAGGACTTTGAACTTGTGTTCACCCTCCCGGAAAAATCACTCGGGGAATTGCGGAGTGTGTTTTCCGATTTCACTCTGGTGGGAAAAATTACCCCGAAAGAAAAAGGGATTCATATCATTAAAAACGGGGAAAAAACCCCGGTTTTAAAAGGATACGATCATTTTTCTTAGGATCGGTAATAAAGATTTATTTCGGAATGAAAGCTTTCATAAATGCAGATGATGAATTGTTGTTCTTTTATATAGGGAAGAACGGAATCAAAAAAAGATTAAGTACTTGCTATTGAAAATGAGTTCGTGTAACATATGGCAATACTATAAGATAAGGAGGCTTTAAAAATGTTATTAAAAAGTGAGGCCCTCCTGGCAGAATTAAAACAGTTGCTTATTTTCAGGGATCTTACCGTACCGGAGTTGAAAATAATATCTGAAATATGTGAAATAGTAATGTATAAAGATAATGACCTGATCGTCGATCAGGACACGGAAAGTCCGTATTTTTATGCGATTCTGGAAGGTGAGGTTTCGATTTGGGTAAAAGGACAGGAAGGGGAAAATATTTGTGTGAGTAAAATCCACAAAGGGGATATTTTCGGTGAAGCAGCAATTTTTATTGACATGAAAAGGACCGCCAGTGTTATGGCCAACGGAAATGTCAAAATTGTCAGCATTTTCAGAGATAAATTTTTTAATTATGTGAATAAATACCCACGGGCAGGTATGAGAATTTATCTCTTCATTATCATGAGTCTGTTACATAAATTAAAAAAGACAAATGCCGAACTGACACTGGAAAAAGAATCGACAGTGACATCAAAAGATCTTGAGAGATTAAAGGCTTTTATTCCAAATCCCTGGACAGAAGAGTAAAAAAAAGGAGAAAGGATTATGGCACAAGATATATTTGATTTTGCCATGAAAATGGAAAAAGAGGGAGAAGTATTTTACCGGGAAAGTTCAGGAAAGGTAAAAGACCAGCAGGCGGTAAAACTTCTGTTTCTTTTGGCAAATGAAGAAAAACGGCATTATGAATTGGTTAAAACGTACAAAGAAGGATTAGCCGGAGTGATGTATACTGCATTTTTAAAAGAAGTAAAAACGGTTTTCAGTGAAATGAAAGCATCGGATCACTATCTCGATGAAGATAAAGCGACACTTATGGATATACTCGACAAAGCCCTTAAACTGGAAGATAAGAGTGTACAATTGTATAAGGCAGAAGCAGAGAAAACCGATAATAAAGAGCTCAAAGAAATATTATTACTCCTTAAAAAAGAAGAGGATGCCCACTATTCTTTAATCAGTTCATGGATAGAATATTACGGCAGGCCGGCGCAATGGCTTGAACAGGCGGAATTTACTCAATTAGAGGATTATTAGGATGTCATCCCGGGAGGTGAAAGAAGGTTATTCCACCGATACGTATGAGGAAGAGTAATCACATCACCCAGGATATATGAGGAGTTTAGAATAAACAAAAGCGGAGATTTCTTTGTCGATTTCTTTGCTTTCCGCTTTAAATTTATCTGCAATTGAATCTTTGTCAAAGGCACCATCCGGGACAAGAATCGGAGACATTTTAGCATGACCCGGTGTTTCACCCGCATCGATTTTATTATGAGAAAATCCTTTTTTACTTACCCAGGTGACTGAGCGCTCGGAATCCTGCTTATCATAACACAATTGAAATCCGGAGACAGAATCATCATCATTATACCAGATAATAAGATCGAAATAATCATCGGTAAACCAGCGCCGGTAGCCTTCATTATCATACTGCTTCACAGCCTTAATCTCAAACAACATGATCTGTTCCCCCCTTTTATATTATACGATAAATTATACTATACCATCCAGTTATGAGCAATAAACTGTAAATCTTTATACTTTATGTGTCAATAAATACATAAAAATTTATTGAATAAACAATAAAATGTGCTATTATATAGAACAGATGAGAAATAATCTCTTTTTTTATTTAAACGCCATGATAATTACATTCTTTTTAATATCCTGTGGAGAATCATTTCTCCTATCCGAAGGGGATGATAAAGAGAATGATATCCAAATCCTCTCTCTTTCTCCCGGCGGAGTGATTGAAAAAGGAGAAACCTTAAGTTTTAAAGTACTATCTTCTTCCGAGGAAGATAAACCGGATAAACTGGAGATTAATCTTTATTCAATCTTTGGAGACAGAATCGGGAAGCTGGAGAACACAACCTTTGCATTAAATGAAGAACTCTCCCTGAACCTCTTCCAATCACTCAACACAGGAGAATATAACCTGGAGTTCATTCTCTATATTGGAAATACTGTTCTCTCGGAAAAAGAAATCAGCTTTTTTTATACGGAAGAAGAATTTAACATACTTGGCATAGAATCTTTTCCCCCGGTTGTATTCCCCGGGGCAACAGTCCTCCTTTCCACAACAATCTCAATTCCCGAGGATTCAGATCCCTTTCTCCGGTGGACTGTAGACGAAAAAGTAATTACCAGGGGACTTGTGAGCGAGGGAGCAGATAAAATTTTGTGGTCGGTACCTGTTGAAGAAGGTGTCTACTCGGTAAAAGTGGAACTATTTCCCACATCTCCGGAAAGAAGCGATAATTTTCCTTTTGCATCGGAGATTTTTATGGATGTGGAACTCTATGTTTCAGAATCCTCCACCCCTCCCTCCCGGTATCTTTTCCCTGAAGATTCATATTATTCTTTATACCACTTTAACGGAAACCTTATTGATACTGCAAAAGGCAGGTATCTATCCCCGAACAGCGATAAAAGGATGGAGGCCACACCTATCGGTGAACCCCAGCTTATTACCGTGGATGAAGATTTCGGCTACTATATTGACAGTTATTCGGGATTCAGAATTAATGAGTGTATTCTGCCTGTAATTAAAGGTGAATTAAAACCCTTTACAATTTCCCTCGGCCTTGACCTGGACCCGGCACAAAAAAATAAAAATATCCTTATATCGAAGACATTTGACAATCTTTTTACCCTTACTATTTATATTGGTCCCGAATCATACATTTACGCGACCATTCAATCAGGATCAAAGGAAATTATCATACCATCGAATATTAATACCTATGCAATCGAATACCGGTTTGTTATGTCACTCTCAATTCAACCGCCGGAAAAATCCGCAGATCCGGTGAAAAATAAATCTCTGACTGCGATATGGTATCTTGACGGAATACAAACAAATATTCTTTCCTTCGATGATATCACCCTGAAAATTACATCCGATGGAGAAACAATCATAGGAGGAGAAGAAGGATTTGCAGGTGTCATTGATGAACTTGGTGTCTATTTTATCGATGAGAATAAGAGATATTCCATAAATCCCAATATGTATGAAAATGCCATAAAACAGATGTACGGGGTAAATTATGTTTATGCCCAGGGGTTTGATGGAATTTATGTTCCGTCATCAATTCAGGTCGAAGGTGACGATACTATTAAAAACGGGAAATTGGCATTAGAATCATCACTCTCAATCGCATTACCTGCGATAAATACAATAAACGAAGATTTTAAAATTATTATTGATTTTACCCCACCTTTACCCGAGAACGGATTCATTTCACTGTACCGGAAAAATGAAATTACCCCATTTTTGGAAATCGCTACCTCCGGGTTGCTTATTACTCCAATGATCCAAACATATATTTCCGGGGCAGATGATGGGGAAACGGAAAAAACCCCTACAAGTCTCAAGAATATTGCTCACTCTTTCTATGTAAAAATAAGCAATAGGGGCAGGATCGTATCTTTTCCCGGGGAAAAATTAGGTGAAATAGCTATGAGATCATCGGGGAAAGAACGGGATGAGGTGATCCTGAAAATTCGTAACGATGACAAAGACCCGATTATTATTGATTCAATCACTGTTGTACAAGATTAACACTTCCTCACTACTCAAAAATACTTCTTGACTCTTTTATTCAAGCCTCCTATCATTATACTACCAATTTTATAAATGCCTGATTCATTAATCAGGACAGTATTTCAAATTGAGGGTGTCCCGCAACCTCCTTTGAGTACAAAGGATAAACAAGGTGAGTAAAAAGAAAAAGGAGTCATCATGAGAACAACAATACCTCATATATGGAGAAGGTCTTCTCTTTTACGGTCTCTTATCAACCTCATTAGTATATTCTTTTTACTCGCCGGATGTTCCGGTGGCAGCCTGCAGAAAGCAGTCATTACCTATAACACGGTAAAAAACAGCTATGACATTATATACGATGGAGAAAAAATCGCAGAGGGAACCCTTGAAGTAATAGACTCTTCCGGCAACCCGGTATCTGATAACGACACACACGGCAGAATAACTCTGAAAACTGACATTGAATCGGCTCCTGATGGCGGTGTCACACAACATTTTAATTTTTATACTAAGAATCCGGATTACAAGATATCGATGAAGGGACACCTTACAGGTGACATGGCCTTTTCATGTTCCCCGGAAAAACAAGGCAATCTCCCGGAAGTTATACGGGTAGCAAGCGGTATGAGTACGAGCCGTTTGAATACCGGCATCTATTCTCCTTCAAAAGACTGGGCTCTTTTCTTCGAAAATAGCCCTCCCCTTTCCCTGGAACAAACAAAAACCAGTGATCCTCTTCGCTCATTTGCATTTACAATAGAAGCCGATGATACTATTTTCTTGCTCTTTAAGCCCGGGTTTTACAGAAAACATCGTGACCATCACTATTACGACCCGTTATTGCCGCGGCAACAGAAAGCTATCCCCTGCGGCTGGATTTCATGGAAAGCCTATGGGGGTGGAATCACGGAAAAAGATGTAATGAAAGTCACTGACTGGTGCTCCGCACACCTGGCCGACTATGGTCTTGAATATATTATTATCGATGACGGCTGGTTTAAAGGAAGCAGTCCATCGGGACAGATGTACAATGTGCCTCCACAAGTCGATTGGACCCGTTCAAACGCAAAATTCCCGTCAGGTATAAAAAACCTGGCGGACTATATCCATCAACACAAATTAAAAGCAGGGATCTGGCTATCTCCCTTCGGTTTTTCAGGTGATCCGAACATCAATCCGGATTACTGGATCCGGAGAGGTGCGGGAAAAGAGTTTCTCTATAATGAATGGCACGGGTTGCATTATTGCGACGGCACCAATAAAGAAGCAGTAGAACATTGGCTTACCCGTGGAGTAAAAACCCAGGAGAATAATGGGATTGATCTATTCAAACTTGACGGTATGTACCATATCGCCTATGAAGGATATCAGAATACCGGGGATTATTTTACCGCAAAAAAAACTACCTGGCAGCAAGCCCTTAGAATCGGCTGGCAGGAACTCTATAATGCGGCAGAGGGAGACTATGTCCTGAGCTGCTGGGGCCGAGTACCGGAGATCGCCGGGATCCCCGATGCGATCCGGATCGGCCAGGACAAAGATTCACAGTGGATATATATTCCCATCGTAGCGGAAGACTTATGGAAATATCTCTATGAACATACGATTATCTGGACTGATGATCCGGACCATATCGTCTTCAGGGACCTCTCCGCGGCAGAATCAAGGACCTGGGCGACCCTCGTCGGTATCACAGGCACCCTCCTCACCTTTTCGGACAAACCGGAACAGATGACACCGGAAAAACTATCAATCTTAAAAAAAGTCATCCCTGTCATGAATAATCCCCCGGTAAAGCCTTTGAATCTTTTTTCCTATGATTCCCCTCCCCTTCTCTGGAGCATGGAAATCCACCGTGATTTTGAGAATTGGCTCGTTATCGCCAATTCTTCGGCCACAAGTTCCGTAAATGAAATTTCCTTCACATCGATTGGTCTTGATCCTCATACGGAGTATACGGTCTTTGATTTCTGGAACCGGGAATTCCGGGGAGTGTATACGGATTCTTTTATCTGCGGTCCCGCGCCATTTCATGATACCTCTGTTTTCGGTATACGGGAATTGAAATCCCACCCATGGGTTCTCTCTGTTGACAGACACATAAGCCAGGGCGGGGTGTCCCTGGAGACCCTGATGTATGAAAGGGACAGGCTGAAAGGAACTCTCCGGGTCGTAAAAAATGATCCTTATTCACTGTACCTCTTTACCCACGGAAGAAAAATAGAAAAAGTGATTATAGAACCGGAGGTTCCCTTTGATATTTCCACGAAAGGGTATTGCGCTGCTTTCACAATCAACTCGCCCCTTACCCAGGGGATACATTGGGAAATAGTATTCGGTGAAAAGAACCCACAGATAATTCCCCTTAAAAACGAAGAGCTCAATCCCATACTGATGAGAATGAATCAAAGCAGGGACAAAAAAATGCAGAATGGAACACTCTATTTAAGCGATGTGCCATGGAAATCTTCACAAAACGGCTGGGGACCTGTTGAACCGGATATGAGTAATGGTGAATCCGGAGCGGGTGATGGGAAAAGACTCGCCATCGCTGGCATTTTTTACGATAAAGGCCTTGGGACTCACGCGGAAAGCGAGATAGTCTATGCGCTGAATAAAAAGTTTTCCCGTTTTAAAGCATTTATCGGGATTGATGACGAGACATCTGCATCGGGGAGTGTGGTCTTCAGGGTATTTGCCGATGGAAAAGAATTGTTTACAAGCAGGATTATAAAAGGCGGTGAAAAGCCAGAGGAAATAGATCTTGATATTAAAAATCGTGTTGAATTAAAATTGATTGTAAATGGCACAGAGGATGGAATTTCCTTTGATCATGCGGACTGGGCAGAGGCACGGGTTGTAGAATAGATGTCTCCATGGAAATAGGTTAAAATGTGAGTTCCTGATGCACCACATCCTTGATAATGTTTCCGGAAAAATCTTTGGAAAAGTGTAAAAAGTCGTTGAATCTTTTGTTCGATGGGATTGATGATATATACGGAATGATTTATATCCTCCTGATCCGATCCTGTACAGATAATTGTACCTGAGAATTCTTCCATATCACTTATAAAGAGATCAAGATATGTTGAGTAGACTACTTTTTTTTGAAATTGATCATTGGAAATCCGGTAAAAATCATATCCGAATCCCTTGCCCGGTGAGATTTTCCACCTTGACTCTTTTTTTCGGATATGATACATTAATCGCATAAATGAAAGATAATACTATATATGTAAACAATAAGATGACCCCTTCTCCGATTGAGATATTATTTATCATTATTGAACTATACGAAAAGGAAGCCCCGGCTTAAGGGAGAGAGAACACAAAAAATTACTAAGCCGTGGGCATAAAGTTCACGGCTTTTCTATTTTAAGGAGGTTTTACATGTTAGAAGTAATGGATACGACATTAAGAGATGGTGAACAAATGAAGGACGTAAGCTATACTTCCGCTGAAAAACTTACCATTACGAAAATGCTCCTTGAAGAAGTGAAGGTAGACAGGATCGAGATTGCCAGTGCACGTGTCAGTGCAGGGGAAAAGAACACGGTGGCAAAGACTATGGAATGGGCTCTTGCTCATGGATATGGGGAACAGATAGAAATACTTGGTCTTACGGATTATACAAAATCAGTCGACTGGTTAACGGAAACCAATTGCAAAACAATGAACATTCTTGCAAAAGGTGCTCTTTCCCACGTTCAAAGGCAGCTTAAAAAAACTCCGGAAGAGCATATAAAAGATATTCTTACGACAATTGAATATGCGGAAAAAAAATCAATACAATGTAACATCTATCTTGAGGTCTGGTCAAATGGAATGATCGAATCACCCGAATATGTCTATCAATTAATAGAAGCCCTTAAAACCTCATCAATTAAGCGGTTCATGATCCCGGATACTCTTGGCATTCTTTGTCCTTATCAGGTAACGGCATTTACCACCGATCTTTTACAACGGTATCCGAACCTCCATTTTGATTTTCACGCCCACAATGACTACGGCCTTGCAACTGCAAATACACTCGCCGCGGTCCGGGCCGGTGTTCAGGGAATACATTGCACGGTAAACGGGATGGGAGAAAGAGCGGGAAATACACCATTAGATGAAGCAATTGTTTCCATCCATGATTTTCTTAATATAAAAACAAATATACAGGAAACAAAACTCTGCACGATTAGCGAGACTGTAGAGGTTTTCTCCGGCAAACGGGTACCTTTTCACAAACCAATTTCCGGGATTAATGTGTTTACACAAACCGCGGGGATTCATGCGGACGGGGATAAAAAAGGTGATCTGTACTCGAACCCGCTTCTACCCGAACGCTTTAGCAGGAAACGACGTTATGCTCTCGGGAAATTAAGCGGCAAATCGAATCTGGAGTATAATTTAAAAGAATTGGGAATTGAATTAACAAAGGATCAACAAAAGAAAATACTTGAGCGCATAATCGAATTAGGGGATAAGAAAACAATTATTACCCAGGAAGATCTGCCGTATATCATTTCCGACGTTCTCGAACGCCCGGAGCAGAGCAAATTCTCGATTGATTCATGCATTATTGTATCCGGTAAAGGCCTGAAATCAATCTCCACAATAAAGCTCAGTTATAAAGCCCCGGAAGAAGAAACAAAAACAACCTTCGAAGAAACAGGTCAGGGAGACGGGGGATACGACGCATTTATGGATGCATTAGATAAAATTATAAAGAAACTTGAAATTACTCTCCCGGAATTGGTAAATTA
The DNA here is from genome assembly GCA_016934975.1 of Spirochaetales bacterium. Lineage (GTDB taxonomy): Bacteria > Spirochaetota > Spirochaetia > SZUA-6 > JAFGRV01 > JAFGRV01. Next base: position 16,488 of record JAFGRV010000143.1, read on the forward strand.
TCAGGTATCGATTCCTCCCGGCGGCAAAACCGATGCCCTCGTTCAATGTTCAATCACCTGGAGAAACCATAAAACCTTTATAACAAAAGGGGTGCATTCCGACCAGGTCCTTGCGGCGGTTGAAGCCACGGAAAAAATGCTCAATATAATCATGTAAGGTGTTATTCAATATACCCGTGAAAATCCCCGATCTTTTCAAACCCTTCCCCTTCGCCATAGTCTTTTATCCCCCGGAGTACTTGCTTCGGAATTCCGGGATCCACAAAAGTTCCGGTGCCGATCTGCACCGCAGATGCCCCGGCGAGTAAATACTGGATAGCATCATCGGCGGTCATAATTCCCCCAAGCCCGATAACCGGGATAGTGATTGAGCGTTTCACCCGGTAGACGATAGCGACACCGACAGGCCGGATCGCCGGTCCGGAAAGCCCGCCTGTCCTGTTCCCTAAAACCGGTTTTTTTGTCCTTGTATCAATCACCATTCCGATAAGTGTGTTGATACAGGAAACAGCGTCTGCTCCCCCGGATTCCGCTGCTTTCGCGATGGAACAAATATCCGTCACATTTGGGGTAAGTTTGATGATAAGAGGTTTTTTTGTGAGTTTCCGTAATCCCGAGGTGAGACGTTCCACCGTAACCGGATCCGTTCCAAAGGCAAGCCCTCCATGGGAGACATTCGGACAGGAAATATTCACTTCATATCCCCATAAAATTTCCGATTCTTCCAGTTTTTCCAGGCACACTTTATAATCATCGACTGTTGATCCGGCGATATTCGATATTATTGCGCATGAATACCGGGCAAGGATCGGTACTTTCTTCGACAGAAACGCATCAATTCCGACATTCGCAAGTCCGATTGAATTGAGAATCCCCGAGGGTGTCTCCACAATCCGGGGAGATTCATTTCCCGCCCTTGGTTCCAGGGTAACCGTTTTCGTATATATTGCGCCTAACTCTGAGAGGTCGATAAGATTTTCATATTCAGACCCGTAGCCGAATGTACCCGAAGCAACTCCCACAGGATTAAGTAATTTTTTCGCACCGATCGCAACACTTAAGTCCATACAATATCCCTGCTCTCAAAGACCGGTCCTTCCATGCACACACGGGCAAACCCGGACTTGCCTTTTACTTTAATAGTACACCCCATACACGCGCCGACACCACAAGCCATAATTTGTTCCATCACAACATAACAGTTCAGATTGTGCAGCAGGGCGAATTCATGACACCCTTTAAGCATGGGTGTCGGGCCGCAACAATACAAGGCCGATCCGGAGAGTACGTGTTTCGGGAAAGTGCGAAGGAGATCAATGACGGTTCCGGGAAAACCGGTGGTCCCATCATCGGTACATATACAATTGTCGCATGTATGCGAGTCACTAGCTTTTAACAGATCGATTTGGGGGACTGCTTCGGAACTCCGGGCTCCGAAAATAAAGGTGTGAGGAGTCCCGGAACGGCTTAGCATGGCACTATAAAACAGAATCGGTCCCAGACCGATTCCTCCGGCGATAAGGACCGGTTTTTCCTCATAGCCGGAATCTTTAAGATAATTACCCAGAGGTCCGATTATATCGATGCTTTCTCCCGGTATTACCCGGGTTAAGAGTTCGGTTCCCGTTCCCCTTTTAAGGTAAATTATAGAACCTGTGTGAGTTTCTTCATCATAACCTGAAAAAGCAAAAGGTCTTCGTAATAAGGGAACAGTCCCGGCGGTTACCCGGATGGTTATAAATTGACCCGGTTTTGGTATTCCGGCGTCCGGATCCCAGGTAAAATCGAGTTTAAAGTAATCTTGAGCTATCTCCCGGTTTGCAATCACTTTTGTGTTCATTTGTCTCATCGGGAATGAGTATAGCGTACGGAGATAGTTTCTGCAAGGTGATTCTCGTACCGCACAAACATATCCAACCACCGAATGATGAAACCTTTTACTTCATGATATCGACTATTTCATTACTGCTTAACGCGAGATGGTTCATTTTTTCGGATATTTCCTTAAGTGATTGGGAGACGAGAATAATCTCCTGTTTCAGGCTGGTAAAGGAGGCTATACTTTCTTCACTTGTATCCCGGGATTGTTGAACGGTTTCAACTACTTTCTTAAGTGTCTCTGTTGTTTTTTTTGCGTTCGATGCCGTTAAATCCGCAAGTTTCCGGATTTCCGTTGCAATAATTGCAAATCCTTTTCCATATTCACCGGCCCGGACAGATTGAATAGAGGCATTTATCGAGAGCAGATTGATACGATGGGAAATATCATCTATGACTTCTATTACCATGAGCATTTCCTGAACATTCCGGGAAATGTTCTCGATACTCTCATTCGCGGCATGGAGTTTACTGTTGCTTTTTTCTGTCTGTTTCACTAATTCTGATATTATCCTTACTTTTGCAGAAGCAATATCATTCACCGTATTAATGGATGCAAGCATCGGTAAAATAACAGATTGAATATGATCGCTTTTTTTTCGTGCCGCCCGTTCGTTTTGTTTATTTTCTTCGAATAGAAATGAAGAAACCAGTGAACTTGAAATCTGGGCACGGAGTGATTCATATAACAACCCGCTGCGAGGTCCCATTTTCGCGATCATATATCCCATATGGCTGTTTTCAAAAAAAATCGGGTGCACAACATATGTTCCCTTTTCTTCATCCTTGAGCCATTCGGGTTTTATAAAATCGATTGTTTTAAGGGGAACAGAATCATGAAAGAGTGTATTTCCATAATTGCCGAAACCGGCAAATAATGAACTGTGTTCGGGAAATTCCCAAAGAGTATTATCCTCCCAGGTCTTTGATTTACTATAGAGAATGAGCAAAAAGGCGGCTATTTTATTTTTAGGCAGAACTTCATTTATAATGGCAGCGATTTTTTCTTTATCCAAAGCCTTACCCAGATGCTGAAGTGTATCATAAAGATTATGGTATTCATCAATCGTATTAATTTTTATAACCGCCTGACGGCGCTCTATAACTTCCCCGAGAAACACACGAATCTTCTGCATAAATATCGAAGTTCTCTCCGGGCCAAGTTTTTGGAAATAAACATTAAGCTCGGAAAAAAACTCATTAAATATATCGTTCCATATATTCAAATCGAAAGAGGTGTTAAGTTCGTCTATCAGAATAGTATTCAATGCAATGATAAATTCCATTTCAAAAGATTCTTTATGGGTTGATGAGATTATAATCCGTATTAATGTTTGTATATGTTCTTTATGGCGGGTCAAATCAATGGAAAATTTCTCCGCAATCTGATTCGCTATACGGACAGGATCCGGAGAATGATCATGAGCCGGGGAAGATCCCACCCTCCCGATATTATCGATCATCGAACTAAAGCAGCCGCAGGAGTGTCTGATAACGGCTGTTGTCGGTAATAACATTGATCTGGTGATTGCTTTTTTATTGATAATCTCATCTAAAATGCAGACTGCTTCATAGGTCAGTGAGAATAGCGGCTGCGAAACAGTCGTTAATGGTGCTTTTATCAAACGGCATTCCGTGATATCATCAAATCCGATAACTGCGATATCCCGGGGAACTGAATAACCATTTTCCTCAAGGGTATTCAGGGCGCCGATAGCCATCTGGTCACTGGCAGCGACAACCGTATCAAAACGAAACTTTTTTTCTCTCTTCCATTCTCTTACCGCTTTAACCCCTGCCTCAAGTAAAAAATTTCCTGTATACAAAAGAGATGTGTCAAAATCAATATGATGGGATTTAAGGGTTTCCAAAAAAGTCTGATACCGGATATCCGCTTCCGGGTGATTTACGGGGCCACGGATATAGGCAAAAGAAGTACGGTTATGTACCGTAATAACATGTTCCAGAACATCAATCAGCCCTTTTCTCTGGTCTACCTTCAGCGTCGGTGCCTTGCCGATCTGAGTGCCGATACAGACATGGGGGATATGGCGAAATGGCCGGAGAAATTCTTCAAGAACCGCAGCGGTATTATAGGTTCCAAAACTATTGGAGGCGATAACCAGACCATCAAAAGGAAAATTCTTTAAAAAACTGTAGATAACATTATTCTGACGGAGAGTCCGGTCTTCGTTATGAGGTTCCGCGCCGGGAAAGAGGAATAGATCATATCCCAATTCCAAAGCAGCTTGAGCTGCTCCGGGCCAGATATTCGCCTGATATTTTTCATATATATTTACTAATAAAAAGCCGATTCGACGTTTCGTCATTCCCTTCTGGTCTTTCAATTCATACCCACCTTACTATTATTCTATTTCTACCACACACTTTTCAATAAAATATAACAATAATATATATTTTTGTCCAATAGCCGGATAAAATCAGGCTTTTTCTCACGATTTCAATCCCGTATAAAGTGGTTGACTAACCACCATATCCTCTTTAAGATGCACCATAATACAATACTAAAAAAATTCGGAGGAAATCTGTGAAGAATAAAATACTCTCTTGTATTTTCGTTATGTTTGTACCTTTGTTGATCTTTTCATGCGGCCCCAACAAAAATAACACACCGACAAAGACTATAGATCAGGATCAGGTAATTGACGTCAATACGGAACCGGAAGTGACGAAGGATATTCCGGAAGAGGTGGTCGAGACGCCCCGGGAAAGTCTCGCATATAATCTCGCCGACAGGACAGACCACCCCCCCCTGGATAATAAAGAGGCCTTTATCGCCTGGCGGTTGGAAAGGATCAATGAAAAAGAAAAACTTGTGGCCTGGCGCTGGGACAGGGCGGAACAGGCGATTCTCCGAAAAGACATCTCCCATCCCCGGGTTCTGGAAGCATTTTTGCGGACACCCCGGGAAGTATTTGCCAGAAAGTCAAATGAATCCAGGGCATATGAAGATGCGGCACTTGGACTCTCCTATGGACAGACCATATCCGGACCGCATATGGTCTGTAGAACAACAAATGAGCTGAACCCGGATCCGGACATGAAAGTTCTGGAGATCGGAACGGGCTCGGGGTATCAGTCCGCCGTGTTTGCCCAGCTTTCCAATTACGTGTACACAATAGAAATTATTGAACCCCTTGCCAAAGATTCCGCCCGGATTCAGGAAAGCATGGTAAATGATTTTCCCGAATATAAAAATATCAAGCGTAAGATCGCCGACGGCTATTACGGTTGGGAAGAATACGCGCCCTTTGATAGAATCGCGGTGACCTGCGGAATAGATCATATCCCGCCCCCCCTTCTGGAACAACTTGCCCCGGATGGTATTATGCTCATTCCCGTGGGACCGCCGGACGGCCAGACAATGCTCCGGGTAACGAAAACAATAAATCCGGAAGGGACTGTCTCGATTAACCGAGAAGATGTCTATAAAGGAACATATTATCCCATCTTTGTTCCTTTTACTAATGAAAAAGGGATCAGACACTCTGTTGAGCAGGATATGCCGGGACAATGAAAGAATCAAATATAAAACTCGCGGCTGTCTTTTTACTCTCCCTGGCGATCATTGCATATGAACTTGCGGTGATGCGGAGTTTTTCCGTGGGGAGCTGGTCGAATTTCGGGTCCATGGTCATCAGTATCGCTTTGCTGGGTTTCGGTCTTGCCGGTACATTTCTGACATTTATGCAGGAACATGTAAAAAAGAATTCCGGTATCTGGCTTTCCGTCACGGCCCTTCTCCTGGGACCTTCTATGACCTTTGCCCATATAGCAGCCCAACAGGTTCCCTTTAATCCCGTGCTCATTGTATCCGATCCTGTTCAGATCTGGTGGATCGGTGCATATTACCTGATCTATTCGGTACCGTTTGTCTGCGGAGCACTTTTTATCGGCGTTGCATTTATTGTCCTGAGCAACAGAATCCATGAACTCTATTTCTGGAATATGGTCGGTTCGGGGATCGGCGGATTTATCATTCTCATCTGCATGTATTTTCTCCCGCCGGATTATCTTATTATTCCGATAATACTCATTACAAGCGTGGCAGGATTTCTCTGTTCCAACAACATTGAATCCGGAAAACTGCAATCAAAAATCCTTCTTAAGAATGGCATCGCCGGAATTCTTGTTTTCACCCTTTCACTCGTCTGTATAGTTCTTTGGGGTAAAATATCAGTCTCGGATTATAAAGCAGTGAGCTATGTCAGAAAATACCCCGAGTTTAACCTTGATTATTACTCATCCAGTCCCCTGGGAGAAATCCATATTTATTCCAGTTCCTATTTTCACTTTGCCCCCGGATTAAGCGATAATGCTTCCAGCGAACTTGAAAAAATGCCTTCCAAAGCATACAAGGGTCTTTATATTGACGGCAGCGGCCCCATCGGCATAATGAGAAAACTTGATAAAACAGAATCGGCCTATATTGATTATCTCCCCATGTCCGTGCCCTATTGCTTGTATAAAAAGCCGGAAGTCCTCCTTATCGGCCTCGGGGGAGGAGCGGGGGTGTTTACGGCACTCCATCATGACGCGTCAAAAGTCACTGCCCTGGAATCCAATCCCGAGATTATCCGGGTTTTAAAAGAAGTCCCGGAGATCACCCGGTTTAACGGAAACCTGCTCCGGGACAAGAGGCTTACCGTACATCAAGGTGAACCGCGGGCTTTTTGCTCGACAAATTCTAACGCTTATGATCTTGCCGAATTAAGTCTTATTGATTCCGTTGGACTTTCTCAAACAGGGGGATATCCTGTTGTGGAAAATTTCACCTACACTGTCGAAGGTTTCACCGACTATATGAGGACATTAAAAGAAAACGGGATTCTCTCGATTACTGTCTGGAACAAATTAAGCCCTCCCCGGAATGTATTGCGCCTTCTCTCCACGGTGGTGACAACACTCAAAAAAGACAAAAAAGTGAAACATCCTGAAAAAAGGATATTCATGTTTCACATGTTGCTTCAGACGGCAACAGTTCTTGTAAAGAACTCGGATTTTACGGAAGATGAAATAAAGGCTTTGCGTAACTACTGCGCACGGATGTCTTTTACCGTCTCCAGTTATCCGGGGATGCCCGGGATAAAAAAGGATTTCGGGAAAATATTGACACACTATACGGAAATTTTCAGCAAACCTAAAACCTATTCAATAGAGATGGATGCGGGAGATACAAAACAAGGAAATCTCCTTGCCCTCATGGACAAGGTTGGCGAGGGGAAAGAAGACAACGAGGGTCTTGATCCCGGGGAACTCTACCATTTTTCACTGGACTGGATGCTCTCCGGGAAAATGAATGAGCTTTTTCATAGATATATCTTTGATATCCGGCCGGCCACCGATGACAGACCCTATTACACGGCATACCTGAAACCCCAGACCGTGGGGATTTTCCTGCCTCAACTGACAAAAGTCTCGGAGGAATGGGGATACCTCATGCTTCTCGGGACCCTTATACAGTCCCTTATCTTTGGTGCAGTCATCATCTTTATCCCCCTCATCGGCAAACGGAAAGAACTCTTCACGAAAAAGAAGGGAACCTTGGGGGTCATCTTTTATTACGCCTGTCTTGGACTCGGGTATATGCTTATCGAAATATTCCTTATTCAGAAACTTGTTTTTTTCCTTGAAGACCCGATCTTCTCACTCTCCATCGTCATTACCTCGATGCTCGCTATTTCCGGAATCGGGAGCCTTATGAGCCAACGCTTTAAAGGAGAGAAGACGACAATTGTCCGGCTAGCAGTCGGGGGTATCAGTATCAGTATACTCTTTTATATGTTCGCACTCACGCCCCTTATCAATCTTTGTATCGGGTTTCCGTTTATCATCAAATTTGTTCTCGGAATTCTCTTTATCGCTCCATCAGCCTTCTTTCTCGGCATCCCCTTCCCTACCGGTCTCTCTTCCCTCTCTCATTCCAGGAAAGGGCTTATTCCCTGGGCATGGGGTATGAATGGCGCGCTTTCCGTTACAGGCTCGGTTATCGCCCGGTTGTTTTCCGTCTCCTTCGGATTTTTTCCGGTTCTCTTACTGGCAATTGTGCTTTATCTGGGGGCGGGAATCCTTTTCCCGGTGAATCATACACCTCGTTTAAAAGAGGGCTAAAAAATTTTGATTTTTTCATTCGTTTTATGAAGTAAAAATTTTTGAGATAAGACATCTATGAGAGGGAGAGTATTATGGAAATAAAATTCCTGAACATCATAAAAATAATGATCTTCGGTATACTCTTCCTCGGAATGTCTTCGGCTTTATATGCTGATTTTTTGGATGATATTGAGATTACCCCGGGTATCCGTTTCTGGGGTGCCGATGTCGGAGTGAACTACAAAGGTATCAGCTTTCTTCCTGATCTTACCACGCGCCTTTGTGTCTGGTTTGGAGCAGGGTATGAGACCCCGGGCTATTTCAGGGATGCGGATGGCATCCAATATAATCCGGATGATCCGGCCGAAGCAATAAACCTTGCTTTATATAAGAGAACGGAAATAATCGCTGCCTTCGGTATAAGACAGGGCATATTCCCTGATTCCGCAAAAAAAGACAATCTCCTGGAAACGTATCTCTTTTGCCGGGCATTATACGATACCAATACCTGGGAAAATTCGGTTCCCGGATCACTCATATTTACCACCGACTACCCTGATGCATATGGTATATTCTTAACAACCATTATTACAGGCCTCTATTTGGACACGGAAATCATACACAAAACCCACAGGAAACGAAACGGGATGACCGCCGATATCTCCTTTGAGTTCGCTCCGTCACTTCTTAATCATACTTATTGTGCCGCGGATTATACCAGGGTCACCGTTGATATTCGCGGTTATCTCACCCTTATAGATCTTGACCCCGATGATGACGAGGAAGAAAATCTCTTTAACCTTTATATCTGCGACCGTTTACTCTGGGACGGACTGGTCGGGACGTATATCCCGGTTGCGGCCCGGCAACGGGTCGGAGGAAGAAAACTTAAATCCGAAAGCGGACTTGGGGGAATCATGCGGGGAATCGATTCAAAACGATTTGACGGATATCTGAAAATGGTGAATAATTTTGATATCCGGTGCGACCTCCCTTCTTTATGGATTTTTGTTCCGGGAGTTGTGGCCTACTTTGATGTGGGAATGGCGGATGAATTAAATTACTTTCTTGAACCCGAATATCTTCACTACTCCACCGGATTAGGTATGTTTATCTATAGTCAGGGATTTGATCTCATCGGTTATGCCAATTACTGGATTGATGGGGAAAAGGTGAGCTTCTCCTTCGATTTTTCTCTTCATTTTTAAAGAAATAAAAATAAATTCCCCTTCTTGACTTTTTTTTCCCGGCACTTTATGCTATTAAATCTTTGTTTTTTGGAAAAAAACAAAGATTTAATAGCCAAACGCAGGTTCTCTATAAAAATAAAATTTTAACCGCAGTAATAGTATTCTATAAAACGCTATTTTTGGTTGTGAGTGTTGACTGCGTAATGGTACCATAAAAAAAAGGAGACATAACCATGGCAGAAATATTCCCTGAAATCTCAAGAACCTTTAGCGAATATATACTTCTTCCAAATCTTACAAAGAAGGATCACATTTCGGAAAATGTATCCCTCAAAACACCTCTTGTAAAATTCCGGAAAGGTGAAGAATCCCGGATTTCTCTGAATATCCCCTTTGCCTCGGCGATCATGCAATCTGTCTCCGATCATACGATGGCCATCGCCCTTGCACGCTGCGGGGGAATTTCCTTTATCTTTGCTTCCCAATCCATAGAAAATCAGGTGGAGATGGTTAAAAAAGTGAAACTGTTTAAAGCGGGATTCGTAGAGAGCGATTCCAATCTGAAACCCGATCAGACTTTGGGTGATGTGATGGCCCTGGTTGAAAAAACAGACCATATGACAATTGCAATTACCGATAACGGATCACCCCATGGGAAATTACTCGGAATTCTTACAAGCAGGGATTACAGGATAAACAAATATGACCCGGGTACTCAGATAAAAGAAGTCATGACTCCTTTTTCCTCCCTTATTTACGCGGAAGACAAAATCTCCCTGGAAGAAGCAAATAATATGATCTGGGAACACAAATTGAATACCCTCCCCATCGTGGATTCCAATAACCACCTCCTCTATCTTGTGTTCAGGAAAGATTACGATGAGCATATCCGCCACCCCCTGGAGCTTGTTGACAGAGACAAACGCCTTGTTGTGGGAGCCGGAATTAATACCCGGGATTACAAAGAACGGGTTCCCGAGCTCGTAAAAGCAGGGGCGGATATCCTCTGTCTGGATTCATCCGACGGATTCAGCGAATGGCAGGCGGAAGCAATCACCTATGTAAAAGAAACCTATAATGATACCGTTAAAATCGGCGCCGGAAATGTTGTTGAAAAAGAAGGATTTGATTATCTCGCGGACGCGGGAGCGGATTTCATAAAAATAGGTATCGGCGGCGGCGCGATCTGCATCACCCGGGAGCAAAAAGGAATAGGACTCGGACAGGCAACGGCAGTCATCGATGTGGCGAAGGCCCGGGATGACTATTATAAAAACAAAGGCGTCTATATTCCCCTCTGTTCCGACGGCGGGATTGTTCATGATAATAACATTATGCTCGCCCTCTCCATGGGTGCGGATTTTGTGATGATGGGGCGTTATTTTGCCCGGTTCGATGAAAGCCCCACAAAAAAAATGAAAATTCAGGGGAATTTTGTCAAAGAATATTGGGGTGAAGGAACGGAACGGGCACGGAACTGGGCACGCTACGGCTATCTCAAAGAAGGAAAACTCCCCTTTGAAGAGGGTGTGGATGCCTACGTTCCCTATGCAGGAAAACTAAAAGACAATATCGACCTGACAATCAGCAAAATAAAAGCAACAATGTGCAACTGCGGTGCCCTAACATTACCCGAACTCCATAAAAAAGCCCGCCTCGCCCTCGTATCGAACATCAGTATCCGGGAAGGCGGGGCCCACGATGTGATTTCCAAAGATTCAGATCTGGGAAGCTTTCCGACGTGAAGCAAGACTGCACATTTCCCCCCTGGCTTGTTCAATTATGTAGAGGAGGAGATTACGCAGGGTATTCAAACTACAGATAATATCGGATAGGAACGGATTGTCGGCTGGTAGGTGTTCGTGAGATAATAAAATATCCTCTTTTTTAAAAAAATTTTAGTTTTTATTTTTAAGGTTGATAGTTTCACACTCTTTTATTTTTATTATATAGCTTGCTATTTACACAAAATCTCCAATCTAAATCTTCTTACTATCCATCTCCATCTGCTACCAGTTTTCTCACCGGCATGGCTTTACCAAAATCATCCGTAGTTCCACCCCTTCTCACTCAGACAACCCTTTCAACAAACATGCCACAGGTCAGACCTATGGCAAATTTTATTTGCAAAAAACTCTCTTATCTTCTTCTTAACCTCGGGTTCTCCGTGCACAACCTGCTCGGACCGGGTCTGCTGGAATCTGGAATGGAAACGATTTGTCAACCAGTAGCATTAGGGGCGTACGCCCCTTTTTTTGTTGACAATCCTTTTTGAGTGTCTGTCTATGTACTCAGGCATCTGTTATTTGGATACCCTATTGTTCCTTCGCTGTTATCTGTCAAAGAGATATGTGTTTTCAGGTTTAGATTAATATTTTTTTACGAATCCTTTGTCCAGCAATTCCCAGTTTAAATATACTCCGTTTTCTGCTACTTTTGTAGTATCAACTTCATTTTTGTCGTAGAAAATGTCCGCAAGATATCTGTTGTACTTGTCCCTGTAATAGGTTTTTACAATAATGAAAGGGCAAGGAGTTAATCTTTTTTCGATATACTTTCTTGCTTTTTGTCCTGTTTCAGTCTCGATTTTTGCGGCATTTATTCCCCGGAGTCGTATTTTCTGAGAAGTTCGGGCATCGAACCCAAGGTCAATAGTCACCCATAATGTATCACCGTCAATTATTTCGTTTACGTATCCTTTGTAGGTGTATAGTTCCTGTAGTCCTCTATCATTCTTTTTAATAATGATAGATTTATTTTTATCTTCCTTTATCTGAATTATATCATTTTCATCGTAAGTCTTATTATCCAGTTTATTTAAATACATCCTGAATCCTAAGTCTATGTAAAAATGCGTTTTCTCATCTTCGGTTATTGGTTTTAGTTTATACGAATAGGGTATTCCACGTTTTTCTAATAATATAGATTTTTTTTCATGGTTTTTATCTTTCCTGTATTCTTTCACTAAATCCTGCAGCTCTCTTTTTCCAATATCATTCGTTATTACTAATTGCTCAAATTCCTTTCTTTTATCTTCATCTTTTACCGTAATCAGAATTCTATAATGACTCCAGGTCAATTTTCGCCCCGGGGCGAAAATCTCAGGATATGTTTCATAAAACTGGACTGCCCTGTAAACAGTGCTTATGCCAATGGTCAGCTCTTTTGCTATTAATTTATACAAAGATTCTTCGTACTCTATACGTTCATTATAATCTAACAAATGTTCGTGTAGTTGTTTTCCAATATTCCAATAAGTAGTTGTTTTTTCATTGTCTATTGTATGTTCAATTCTTTGTTTCCCTTTTCCAATCTCCTCTTTTATAGCCTGTATGAGTGTTAGTATTTCGTTAGTTACCGTAAGTTCGTAGTTCACAATTTATATCCTATTATTTTCTTGTTATAAATATAATTATTATAAAGCATATTATAGTCTGACAACTTGCATCGTCTTTATCCATCCGATTCCCTCTATCGTAACAGCACGGTCTTGACAAAACTATCCGTAATTCCTGCCCCTTTTTTTATTATATTCTGACATTAAGACAAAAATAAGCTTCTTCAGTAGTTCCTGTTGATTAATTACATTTCGTTATCTTCTTAAAAAGAAATGTAGTCTCTCACAGAGAGCACAAAGAACACAAAGGCTTTAAAAACATTTATTTTCTCTCTGTGCGCTTTGTGAACT
>JAFGRV010000144.1 GCA_016934975.1 Spirochaetales bacterium
ATTTCTCTTTCACCGATTTTAACCTTTGTAATATTATCACTCATTAAATACATTCTCCTTATTCACTGATTGAGGGAGGTACAACCGACTTGTTTTACCAATTCATATTTCCGCCTAATTGTTCCAATTCCCATTGTGCCAAATCATATTCCGGCAGGTCTTTTCTTTCCAGATTTGTGACCTCTAAGAATGACTTCCGGGCAGTATTGGTATTTCCCAGAAGTAAATACTGTGCTGCCATATAAAATAATAATCTTTTTTTTCTAATCTCGTTCTTTTCTTCTTTATAACACTTTTGAACATAAAAATCATTTTGCGGGTTTAAAAAAAACCGGGCAACCTCATAGAACCAACTTTCTTTGGGTAAATGCCGTAGATTCTCATTTAAATAATCCGTTGCTTTTTTCTCCCGGTTATTCTTTTTATGGCAGAGAGCGATAAGTAGGGGATAGGAAAATTCCTTTGGATTATATTGATATGCCTGTGTGAACATGCTGATTGATGTATCCCATTGTTTCTCTCTGTAATACATGACTCCAAGAGGTTCAAAAATATAGTAATATTTGGGTTTCAGTTTCAATACTGTCTCATAACTGTATTTCGCCTTTTCCCATTCTTTTTGGGAATAATATATTCCTCCTGCATAAACATACGCAATAAAATACCCGGGATCAAGCTTTATAGCTTCATTAAAATCAAGAAGAGCTTTATCTGATTTGCCAATTTTGATATATAAATTCCCCCGGTCAATATAACTCCAGTAATAATCGGGATCTATCTGTAAGGCTTGTGTCAAATCATCGATCGCGCCATTTATGTCTTTATTCTTCTTTTTGGCATTTGACCGGTCCATATAGGCAAAACTATAGTCGGGATCCACATCAATTGCCCGTGTGTAGAATTCTATGGCTTTTTCATACTCCTTTTTAACCATCTGTATGTGAGCGAGCCCTAACAGGGAAACAAAATTCATCGGATCGATCTCCAGGGCCTTGTTAAAATACTCAGCGGCTTTTTTTGTATTATTTTCTTCCAGATAAATCTCTCCAAGGTATGAAAGGGCGGGTGTATAATCTTTTTTGATGATGAGGATTTTCTCGAGATATTCTTTCTGTTTTTCCGTGTTTCCTTCCATTCCATGGGCAATGGCAAGACTAAATAAAGCTTCCGGATCTTCATTTTCAGGGTTTATGACCGATAAAAGCTCCTGTTTTGCCTCTTCTGTTTTACCTGCAAGGAGGAGAAGCCGTGCATGAAGGATTTTACTGCGGGATGTATCCTGATCTTCTTTTAATGCTTTTTCATATTCTTCCAAAGCCTTTTGGGGGTCACCCATAGCGATTAATTTGCTTATACTTTCATACGGAATAGTCTCCTCTTCCCGGGGCCGTGTAGAAACACAGCTTACAGCAAGACAGCCTATAACCGCGCACATAAATAAAAACACAAGAAATGAATATTTATACATCATCCCTCCTTTTCCGGAGATTTATTATTCATATACATCTATTTTCACTCAGCTTATACCTATTAGCAGGATGTAAAATAGCCGTCGATTATTATAAAAAAAACTATAGAATTGCATAATATAGTGTGTATCTTATTTATACAAGCTTGAATATAAAGATTCCTGCTGATAAAATACAGATCCAATGAAGAAAAAAATTAAAATGTTATATGTCATTATCCCTTTTATTTATGTCCTGGTTATTATTGTTTTTTTCCTTTTTCATTTTATGGGGAAAGATCCTTTTAAGAGTGAATCCCTCGGTTATCTTACTATCAGTGGTGCCCGGTCACGGATCGGTCTGTTTTCAAAACAGGAGATTTCAGACTTAAAGGCACACTTCGGGGGATTTCAGCTTATATTTTCCGGTGGAACCCCTCTCGTTTTTGAATCGGAAGATGGGAAACGTGAAATCTGTAAGGTCGACACCTATTCCATTTTTGAAACGGCAGTGGAAATAAAATATACAAACGGACTTGCTCTCCGCATCCGTGTGACCGGGGATTCCGGTGACCGGGCAGATATCATGATTAATAAACTCCCGCTGCATCTTCAATCGGGAAATATTCTTATCCACTTTCTTATCGGGGGAACTGATATTGAAAGACCCGGGGGAATTCCTGTTCTTTCGTGTATTAATTCCTTTGAGCAATTTTTTCTCTCTTTATCGGATAATTCACAGATCGATTATGATAATAAAATTCTCGTTCTTAAGAATTTTAATAATAGTACATCTGTTATTTCCATAGAAAAAGGAAAAAAGGAGTATCAGAATCCGTATCTCTATTGGCTTCTTACAAAAACCGATTCTTCTCTTCCCCCGGAATACGAAGAAACTGTAAATGATTATATTTCACTTTCATATAACAACTGGATCTCCGGAAGGTATAGGCGGGATGAATCAAAGTGGGTGAACAAAGACGGCAATGCTTTCTTTAGTGAACATATCATAAACGCGATGCTCTCCGAATCTTTGCGCAGGTCCCCGGGGAATAATGAATTCAGGCGGGCTCTCTCCATCGCCGGATCTGCTATTGAACAAAGAAAATCGGAAGAACGTAAAGTGATCCTCCCGTTTCTTTCGAGCCCGTTTTTAGGTAATCTGGAAATGGCTGTTAAAAAATTTCAGGAAGAAGATAGTATCGTCTTAAAAGAAGTGGAAGGGCTTATTCTTAAAGAAAATCCCGGTGTATTCCTGATTCCTCATGTGCTTTTATTACTTCTGGACCGGGGAAATATATCACAGATCGATGAACTTGTATCAAGGGTTATCAATAATGCAGATCCGGATAAGGTTGATACAGCCACCCGTCTTGGTATGATAGATGTCTATTATGATGTTGTGCTGTGGTTCAAAACAAAAGAGCCCTATTTTGCAAAATATAAAAACCTCCTCCTGACTCATATTGTCCCGAATATCATCCGGACAAGGAGAGGGTTATTTCTCATGAACAAAGAAACTGAAACTGCCTCTATTCTCCATACTCTCCATGCCGGCTCTATACTCCAAAAAGCGGCAATTGTCACGGGAAATACCGATTTTGGGGAGTTGGGAAAAAAATGCATACTCTCCGCTCTTTCTCTTGCAGATGAAGAGGGATACCTCCCGGGGGAAATGGTGATACGAGGGTATGATAATCTTATTACCCTGGGGACTATTGCTCCGGAAGACATATACGGTTATATTGTTTTTGGAGGATATCTCCCCCGGGAAATCCCCCTCTATCCGGAAATCAGACCCGGTGTGTGGATATGGACTGCTGCAAAAGATATTCAGGTAAAGAAATCCGAGCGGGAACTGACATTAACACTCTCTTTTCCAAAGGGATTTACACATTATTTCTTCATTCAGGGAATTCAGCCTTTTACCGAATTATATCTTCATGATAAAAAGATTGACGAAAACGAGGAGTACATGCAAAACAGTTATGGTTGGTATTATTCGGAGGTAAACCGGACTCTTTATGTGAAATGTGATCACCGGAATGAAGAAGAAACCCTTGTTATACTATATTAATGAGCCGCATGCAAAAGTCCGATAAAAATGGTTGTTTTTTTTTGCACAAACCTCAATAATAAAATTCTTCTTTTTCTCCGCCAATCATGCTCGTCGGTCCGTGCCCCGGATAGATGATCGTATCATCGGGAAGGGTGAACAGTTTTGTTTTAATGCTGCGTATAATTGATTCCTGATTTCCATCGGGAAAATCGGTTCTTCCTATACCCCGGTAGAAGAGAGTATCCCCTGAAAAGAGTATGTTGTCTTCTGCCGAATAAAGACAAATACTTCCTTTTGTATGCCCCGGTGTTTCTATGACAGTAATATTTGTATTAAAAAGTTTGTCATTTTCTTTTAAAAATATATCTGCCTGGGGGATTGAAGAAATATAATCTATATATCTTTTATTCCGGTTAAAACCAAAAAAATTAAGAAATTGTTTATTAACAGATTCTCCCGATTCTCCCAGATAAATATTATCTTCTTCATGGATTGCGATACTTAAGTCCTGCCCTTTCTTTAAAAAGTATTCTTTTACTTTACTTAAAGCGGCGACATGGTCGAAATGGCCATGAGTAAGTACAATACCGAGGGGTGTTACCCCGAGAGTTTTGATTTTGGATATTATCTCGACTTCGTCCCCACCCGGATCAATGATAATACACTCCTGATCATTCGGACAAAAAAGATAACAATTTGTTACGCAAACTCCTACAATAATTTGATGAATCATAGTATAATATATGGTATATA
>JAFGRV010000145.1 GCA_016934975.1 Spirochaetales bacterium
GGCGTTGTCCTTCCGTTCGGATTCGGTGGACGTTTTACTTCCAGGTTATTTCCCGGAAGGCTGGCGTATGCATCATGCCAGGCGCACGCGAGGCAAGCCACCCTGCGTCCGTGCAGGGCGGCTTGGGTTTCACTCGGAAAGACCCTTCCGAACAGGACGTTCGGAAGGGCGTGGAAGGGGCGCACCTTCTTTAACTTTTAAGCTTCGCATGACCATTTCGGTTTTTTGGGGGGAAATAATTCGCTTAAATTATTTTGATTCCTAATTTTTCTCAACCTTATTTATGCCCCACTCAAGACTTTCCCCGATGGAGTTCAGAATATCCATTGCCTGTCAGTTTTCCATTCCCAATGTCAACCACAGGGCTACCCGGTAATGACCTTTAAGACTATATTGATTTATCCGTCTTTCGGCGGATATCTTGAGTACGCAATCCTGGTTTTATTTTGCCGTATTATCTTTGCAGTTGGAAACATCCTACATGGAGTTGTTGGACAAGACGTTTGTCTAAAACCATGATTACAGGTAAAAATTAGTTTTTAAATCGGTTCACAGACAGACACTGCTTCTTGTGAGCGCAAGCTACCATACATGTAGGAATGAGATAATCAGGAAAACTTCATTAATGGCTTCAATCATAGCCCTGGCCTTTTGCATATACCTACCAGCTTCCTGAATACCAATAAGTTATAGTTAAAATTTACTGATTTTACCTGGAACCTGAAAATATGGTTTTTAAATTTTATTCAAATAGAAGCCGGCGTCATATTCAGATTTAAACTATTTCTTGTTGAATGGATAATTAAATCATCCATAGTTTCCGGATCAGGTAGAAATTGAGTCTGCTTGAGGTTTGATAAAGGCGAATATCTGAAACGCTTTATCAAAGCGATGAGATTGGTAATTTAAACTTTTTATGTAGTGAGAAAATAGACATTGAAGGAATGGTTTTGCGGTTTGGTTATAGAAAATGAATTTTTGTGAAAACAGCATTCTATTTACAGATTGAATCCCGGTATAGTGTTTTTAGAGTTATTTTGAGTAATTATTAGAGTTCGGCGTATTGTATTTTTCTGAAAAACGGGAAGGTGTGGGAAATGTTTATTGGAGGATTTGAAAAGAAAGGATATATGTAAAAGGTGTAGTGACCTTCTTGTCACAACGAAGTAAAATGTCAAAATAAAACCATCTACATGGTGTGAAAACAAATAAAAATACTTCATACCCATGACAGACGGATATTTATACTTTCAATACGTTCGAGTCATAAATTCGAAAAAATCAATAAAATCAGACTTCGGGGGAGCGGGTAAACTCAAGGATTGGTGCTCATTGGACATTCGTGGTGCATACCTTCAGGGGAAGAAATAAAATGAAAAAAAGAATCTCCCCATTACAATGTATAATATTTTTAATGACAATGGGAAAAATCAAGAATAAATAAATTAAAATCGCTACTGCGACTCAATGGACTGTGTGCGGGTAAAGAGAGAACGTTAAGTTTACCATTGGGTGCAAAAAATTACAGGAACTACTAAAAACAATATAGGTGAAATGTGTCCACTTTCTGCAAATCCACCTTATCCATAACATAGTGGCATTGTATTGTCAACGCACCTTGTTTAATACTCTGTAGCATTATTTGTCTTTATTCTGTTAAAAAATTTTAACATAAACGGTATCGTCACAGCCACGAATATAAAGGCAACATATTGCATAATAAGGCTCAGGTTGATTAATGAATAACCGTACATTAGTGCATAAACGGTATTAATAATTACATCCGCTGTGATCACAAAAATGCTTAGGATCAGGCCAAGAATTACGTTGAAAATTAGTAAAAGAAAAACGAAAAAATCGATGACGGTTAGTGATGACCAAAAAAAAGCGAAAAAAACAGGAATATCCTTGTATGAACCGTGAATCAAGTCCAAAAGATGTGTGAAAGTGGCAAATAAAAAACCCAGACAATAGATGATATAAAAAACAACCGCCTTTTTATGGTTTTTAATTTTTAAGCGAATGGCTTTTTTAAGTAGACACACTACGTTACTTTATTACCATTTTCCAAATCAGTCAAGATTTTATATGTTAATATAAACGCTATGACCATCGAAAGGATGTTCCCAATGCTTATGCCGGAATAGATGCCAAGTGTTCCCGGGTGGATAGCCATAAAAATTCTAATCAAGGGTAAAATGATTATAAGGATCCTGATTATAATCAGTAAAGAACTGAAAAATATTTTCTTGATTGATTGGAGTGTGACGATGGATACCGAAACAACCGCGAGTCCAAGAAAAGAAAAGGAGGTATATCTTACTTGCATAATAACACCATCGCTCACGCTGTCTACAGTCGAAAAAAAAGTAACAAACGACGATATGCTCAAATTATAAATGATTATTATTGCCGAAAGGGTCATTAATGCAAATAAAGAATTATGGATGTAAGCCATTTTTATTCTTGATATGTTCATAATTCCAAAATTTTGACTGACAATAATAAGGGTAGCATTTGAAATGGAATCTATGGGGACTTGGAGAAAATAATCAAACTTGAGGCAAAGGGCCCAGCTATTAAGGCAGAAATCGCCTATAGATGCAATATATCTGTTTAATATCATGAATAGAAAGGAATTGAGTGTGACATTGAAAATTGTTGGAAATCCCTTATGCAGAAGGCCATATAGAATTTTAATGTCGAATTTTAATAATTGAATATCAAAATTGTAAATCTTCTCTTTTATCAGAATAACAAATCCAAAAATACAGGTGGTGGTAAAGGCGCAAAATGTCCCTAAGGCAGCCCCGATGATACCAAGTCCGAAAATCCAAATCAGAATAGGAGCTGCTATAGAATACGTGATTACAAAAATCAGGAATGCCGTGAATAGATATTTCGTTTTACCATATCCCTGAATGACACCCATTACGACAAAACACAGGAGCAAAACCGGAATCACCGGAATAATAAACATGAAATATTTCTCGGCTATGATTTTTACATCAGTTGATACGGACGTCCCGGATAAAAGTTCGACAATTCCCTTCGAAAAGGTATAACTAAGAAAAATTAATAGGATACTCACAACAAAGACTGAGAAAAGAACTACACTTATTAATGAATTTAAATTGCTTTTTTTTTTATCCGTTAAGGAATGGGCCACCAAGATACTCATTCCGGAGCAGAAACCCATGCCGATTGCCATGAATATGTTTAAAATCGGATAGACTAATATAGCCCCGCTCAAAAAAAACGTGGAATTCTTGTCGATACTGGATATATAAAAAGCATCAACGAAATAAAATACGAGAAATAAAATTTGACCTAAAAACAACGGGATGGATAATTTGGCAGTAACTGGCCATATTTTCCCCCTGCGTATATCGTTCATTCGGAACCTCTATTCATAAAGAATTCGGTCATATTATCTTTCATCGAGGAGATGATTTGTTGAACGTCTGTACTGTTTATTAGGTTCTTATTGTAAGTGATTTCCAATTCTAATTGATCATCCCGCATCAACGCGACTAGAAAAAGTAATCCTTCCCGGTTGTTTTCCGGATGGGAGCATAAAATATCATATGTGGTATCAATTTCAAAAATATTCTGAATGGACAAGTATCGTTCTAAATTTGAAAAATCCCCCAAATAATTAAAAGAAATTTGAGAGTTTATGCCACGCAAGGCACCATTATCCAGGATGTACCGCGAAATGTTAAAGTTCATTGCATTTGCGGAGATATTACTGACAACCCGGCCAACATCGCCGATCAATTCGGATAACGACTCATTATTGCCGAATAGCATCGGCGTCTGGGTTGTGAACCATCCGATAGTCCGGGAAATGTCGATATCGTCGAATATTTCATCCCTGCCGTGGGATTCAATGGTGATCAACACCCGGTTTATGTTATAGACAATGTTCAGACTGCGGATGAAAAATGCCAGAACAATATTACCGATATTAGTCTTTTTGGTAATTCGGGAATAACGCGCCAATTTTCCGGAGATGTCAATTCCAACTAATGTTCTGAAAACGACGCTATCTCTGTTTTTGGTCATATTCACGGATGTATCGGCGACTTTATCAATGGTATTTAAATCAAGGCCATACCAATAATCCAATTCAAAAGCGTTATTCGTCGCCAGCTCATGAAGCTTGTTCGACCATTCCTGATAGGTGGCGGTTTGGGGGGGTAATTGATACGACTCCCGCCGCCGGATCTGCTGGTCAAGAATAAAAAACAAATCGGACAGGAATATACGGTAGGAAACAATATCAAAAATCAAGTGATGAAAAGCTAAAAAGATTTTTTTTTCTTTATTATTTATATTGAAATATACAGCCTTAAACAGCAATCCCGAATCCAATTTCATATCATCCTGGCACTTGAATAGAATTTCCCCGATTTTTTCCCGCAAAATTTCATTATTCCCCTCAATGACGGATACTTCCTCTATTTTAAAATTGCATTCATTAATCGGCTTGTATTTTTGAATGCGTACCCCGTTATCGTCAAAAAAGTTAATCCTCAATGTGTCATGATGTTTCAGGAGGGTTGTCAGGGCATATTCAAGCACCTTGATATCAAACTCCTGATTTATCTTATAAAATCCGGATAAATTCCAGTACTGTTCATGCGGGTTACCCAGGCTGAAGTACCAATTCTGTATGGGGGTTAATTTTATATCGCTTTCAAGGGCACCTTTTACGCTTGCGTTTCTTTTTATGCTGAAATCAGCCTCACTGACCAATTGCGAAATGGTGGGATACTTGAAAAGATCAGACACCCGGAAATGCATATTTTCGTAAAACGCCCTGGAAACAACTTCTATGGCCAATATGGAATCACCGCCCATCTCAAAAAAATTACTTGTTGTTCCTATTCTCTTTTTTCCCAATACATCAGTCCATAAATTCACTAACCGGGTTTCAAATTCGTTTTTGGGAGCGACATAGTCATGCGAAGGGTCATCCATGGTCGGATCCGGAAGGAGGTCATGATTTAATTTACCGTTGATACTCAGAGGCAGTTGGGGGACCTGTATAAAATAATGCGGGATCATGTAATCCGGCAGACACTTGGAGAGGAAAACCTGCAATTCTTCGGTGTATAATTTGATGGATGAAGTTAGATAGGCACATATATAATCCCGGTTATTGCAATTCCTGGAAATCACGGCCACAGATTCTATCATTTCATGTTTTTGGAGTTCATTCTCAATCTCCTCCAACTCGATCCTGAACCCCCTGATTTTTACCTGGGTGTCCTTCCTGCCCAGGAAAACCACGCCATAATCTTCTTTCATCACTCCTAAATCGCCAGTCCTGTACATTTTTTGTCCCTTCAAAAGAGGATTCTCCACAAACCTCTCATCCGTCAGCTCTTTATTGTTTATGTATCCCCTTCCCACACTGTCTCCGGATACGCATATCTCACCCCTCACGCCCATCGGAACAAGCCTCAAATTCCCGTCCATAAGGTAGATTTTATTGTTCGCTATGGGAACGCCGATCGGCACCGAGTCCCCTTCGTCATTTTTATATTTATATATCATGCAGCCGACCGTCGCTTCCGTCGGCCCATATTCATTATATATCTCGGCCTTACCCCCGAATTTTTCCACGATCCCTTTCGCCAGTTCCGTCTTTAAATTCTCTCCCCCAACTATGAATTTCATCCTCTTCCCGGCCTTTATTTCCATGTTTTTCACGAGTGACATATGTGAAGGCGTCAGTTTGATAATATCAACCTTATCCTCGGCTATTATCCTGCCCAGCATAAAATCATCCTTCGAATCCTCATAAATGATCATCCTGTTCCCGTTGAGCAACGGCGCGTAGATCGATGTTACGGTCAAATCAAATGACAAAGACGAATATAATGCGAATGCCTCCTTCTCGTTATCAATATACATCCTCCCGGCCCATGAAATATAGTTTATCAGGTTCCGGTGCTCGATCATCACTCCCTTGGGCTTGCCGGTGGACCCGGATGTGTAGATGATGTAGATCAGATCGTTAGGGGTATTCACGTTTCCGGGATTCAATCCCTCTTCCCCCTCAACATCCAGTTCATTCAAATTACAGATCTCAATTCCACCTTCTTCCCGCAATGCCCTGATTGTCTCCGCATCCCCCGCAAGGTTCGTTAACACCATCTTGCACCCGCTATCCTTAAGCATATAGGCCATTCTTTTCACCGGATAGTTGATGTCTATCGGCAGATACGCGCCCCCCGCCTTTATGACCCCGAGAATACCGGTAACGGTTAACAAGGAATGGCCGGCCAGAATCCCGACCACCGTTTCCCGTTGCACTCCCGTCTTTCTCAGATATCGGCTCAGTTTATTCGCCCGGGTGTTCAATTCCCTGTAACTCAATTCCCGGTTCCCGAATATGCAGGCAACATTATCGGGCGTCTTTGACGCCTGTTCCTCGAATAATTGCTGAACCGTCTTTTCCCGGGGATATTCCGCCTCGGTCCGGTTGTACTCCCCCTCTATCCTTTCCCTCTCAACCTCA
>JAFGRV010000146.1 GCA_016934975.1 Spirochaetales bacterium
GAGACCATTTTTTCAACAACACTGCATCGGATATAGTGCTACACTATACATCCCCCGATTAAAAAGTCTTTCCGGGTTAAACCCGGCAGAATAAGACTGATTGGCAGACCAATTACAAAACTGATATCAAATATTCTCCTGTGGAAACATAAGCAGCCATAAAGGGATGGGAAAGAGTAACAACCCAAAACCGGCGTCCATGTTATTATCCTTGACACTACGGGTTTTTTCATTCATAATCGATACTACAGGGTGTTGCCTTGACGATACAATAATTTGTGCACATAATCGCCTTAATTCTAAAACCTATGCCGAAATCAAATACGTATAGGTAAGATAGGGCAGAAAAACCAATCACATTGATGGAGATATTGATGGGAGCCTGTGAATTTATCGAAAAATGTCCGTTTTTCCAGGACAAACTGGAAAATAAACCGGCTGAAGTTGAAGAACTGAAAACTAAATACTGCAAGGAAAACAATCTAAATTGCGCCCGCTATATGGTAGCTCATGCCCTGGGCAAGGAAAAAATGCCGCCAAACCTGTACCCCCACGAAAAAGACCGGGCTTATATCGTGATCGCCGAGGGGTAACCCCAAATACCTGCCGTTTTTATGAATTTTTCTATAATTACCGTAATCGCTTTTGCATTATTCTACTCCGGTTTTTTTAATTTTTATGAGAGATAACATCATTACACTGATTCTGTTGTCGCATCTTTTGTAACATCCCGAAAGTGACAAAAGATGTTTAAAGTATGCTATTCTCCTTTTGATGTCAAAAACCAGACAGACATATTTTGAACAAAAGCGAATCACCGGCATCAGAAAATAGGATCACTCCTATTGATTTTAATACAAGATTTAAAAAGGAGAAACAAAGATGAAAGAAAATGTATCTTTAATGAGCAGGCTCCCTTATCTGGCATTGGCGGCCGCCCTGTTGATTTACCTGGCTACCCTTGGCTGTACTTTGGGTGGAATAGAGTCCGGGACTCCATCTGTTATAGAGGAAGAACATGCAGTCCCACTGGCAGTCATCGATCTCGGGACGGCCGGTTCGATTGAATTTGTCGAAACATCCCCGGGGGAATTGCTCGTGGGTGCCATGTTCAATTCACCTGAAACGGAATTGATCGGGATCGATGAATCCCCCCTGGCCGTCTACCGGTATTATACCGGCGAAGAACCTCCTGCCGGGCTTATCGCCGCGTATGAACGCAGCCAGGCAGCCCAGCCCCGGGATGGAATTGTCAGCAGACCGGAAAGTAAAACCACCGATCACATGGATCCTCAAGGAGTGACACGTCTGTCCGCGAGTGAATTCACTTCCACCTATTTCTCAAGTTCCTATATTAATGCCATGAGTTATAAGGCAAACTATCCGGGCAGAACAGGACTTTTCCGTACGCAGCAGAATTGTTTTACCCTCGGTCTGGTCGTTAATCCCTATAGAGGGAGTGTCCGTGCCAACCTGAAGACACTCTACGCAAGTACCTGGTCAACCGAATACACACGACTCGTATCTCAGGAGAGTGTGTATCGGGCATACACAGGCGGAGTCTGGCGGACACGTATTGCGGAAGTCGTTGAGTCTGATGGTGACGGTTTCCATGTAATGTATTACGGGATGAATATTACCTTCGTCTGCGTGAGTCTCGGCGGATCTTCTAGTACAGACATTCATCCGGTAGTATCCGGTGCGGCTGCAAATGAAGGTATAACACTCAACACACTGAACTGGAAAAAAAGTTCCGGTGACGGGGTCTGTTCATCAAGTGATGCCGCCGACCTTAAAGATTTACTGGCAACCTGGTCCGGCCTGAATTCTCCTCCCCGGGGGAATCTGAATTTGCTCGTCGTCGGCAAGAGTGCCGGAGGTGTCCTGGCCTGGAATACTTTTAAACGCCACTGGGGAACTATTGATGATTTTCATAAAGTGGCAATGGTCCTGGTGGATCCCCACGGGTCTGTCACCGACGATGGAAATGTCGGCCCCTACTGCGACAGTCAGAGTTTGTGGTGGCCGAGCAATTGGTCGACAAATAAAAGCTATTTCAGGGTGTACAATATCTACCAGCATACCAGTGGGCTTACAGGGGCAAGTTTCCCGAGCTCAAATGTCTATAAAAACATCAAACTCTCCGGGGACGTGAGTCACGATTCTATCCCGGGCAAGGAGGATACCAAACTCTTAATCAGAGAAGCCGTCAGGTTTGTAAAACCGTAAGTATATTTAAAAGAGCCTTTAAGAAAAAAAACTATCTCTTTTCGCCGAAATAAATACCCGCCCATTCCCACCTGCCGTCGATCTCGGGATCCGTGGGGAAATCTATCCGCCTGAAATAAAAATACATGATGGGCACACGATATGACCAGTGGGTTGTCCTTAAATAGGCTTCCGTGGAATTGGAATCGATATCGAGCTCGTCATCAATCTTCGGATCGGAAGAATAAAGAAATGTGATGATATTGAAATACTTTGCCCTGGATTCGCTGTATTCTTTCTGTTCCCAGTACATGGTAAAAAAATTAACCTTTGCTCTATACTGCTCCAGCTTTTTTTGATTCTTATGAAGGATGGCATCTTTGACCTCACTCACAAGAAAATCAAGATCTTCCACGATCCATTTTTTGTAATCTGCATTATAAAAATCTATTTTCTCTTCTATTTTTTTATAGATATCATCCGTACCTGGAATTCCGGTGTGGGGTTGTTTCAGAAATTTCTGATATGCAAGCATCGCCTGGTCCCAATCCCCCACTTCTTCATAGGTTTTTGCGAGGGAATAATAGATTTTTCCCTTATCGTCCAATTGATCATCAAAGCGGGAGAGGAGTTCTTTATAATACCGCAACCGAAGGTGACTGTCATCAACATATTCAAGAAGTCTCATAATACAGTGGAAATGAAGGTTATTCCCCTTCACAATAAGATCCGGATGATTATTTAATATACGCTGATAATAATGTATGGCAAAAGGGAGTGCTCCAAGTTCTTCATATGATTCCGCCACATAAAGAAGGTAATATGAATTATAAGGATCAAATGGATTTTTTTCTACATAATTGGTAAGAAAAAGTATCTGTTTATACATATCCCCATTTTTAGATAAAATCTGTGAAATCTGTTGAATCAGAACAAAACGAACCTCGTCTTTTTCCTCCGGCAGGAGGTGAAAAAGCGCTTTTAACGCTTTATCCTGATTATAGTCTCCCGTAAGAAAATACGAATCCACATTACTACAACCGGAGAAAAGAAGAAAAAAGAATAGAATCCGGGGGAATAAAAATATCTGTTTATGCATATTTCGTTTCATAAGGAGACAATATCATAGTAAATTCTTTTTCTCAAGTCCTATAAAATTGTGAATTTCTAAAATTATTTATTCTTAGACTCATCAGGAAATCCATTTTAGTAAAAGACCACTTCCACAGGTGGTTGCTTTCTTTTGATAGTAAAACATAAGGAAAAAAAAAGAGAAAACCTTTTAGTTACTTGCGTATTGTTCATTTATTTTGTACATTTAACTTTACATGGACATTACGCAGGACAGATTTGTAATCCAAATAATTACCTGTTACAGGGGTGCAATTGTGAAAGCATTTAATTTCCCGGAAACCTGCGTTTCGATCGTATTCCAGATATTCTCGTACAAAAAACAAGAATATGCGGAATAAAAGACATCATAGATTAAAAGATGATAATAAAGTAGAGAGGTAAAATGTGGCAGATATAATTAAAAAGGAAAAAAACACTCTCATTGTGCCAAATGAACCGATAATTCCATTTATTCAGGGAGATGGAATAGGACCTGATATCTGGGCTGCGGCAGTGAGAGTTTTCGATGCGGCTGTTTTAAAAGCCTATAATGGCTCAAAAAAAATTGTTTGGAAAGAAATTCTCGCAGGAGAAAAAGCATATACCGAATGCGGCGAGTGGCTGCCCCGGGAAACAATAGACGCCTTTAAAACCTATTCTGTCGGCATCAAAGGCCCCCTTACGACCCCTATCGCCGGCGGATTCCGGAGCTTAAATGTTGCATTACGCCAGATATTAGACCTTTATGTTTGTCTGCGTCCTGTCCGGTATTTCGAAGGAGTTCCTTCCCCGGTAAAACATCCGGAATTAGTCGATATGGTTGTATTCAGAGAAAATACAGAGGATGTGTATGCGGGATATGAGGTAAAAGCAGGGACTCCGGAAGCTGAAAAACTAATCACGTTCTGTAATAAAGAATTCGGATGGAAATTAAGGAATGATTCAGGTGTCGGTATTAAACCGATCAGTAAACTCGGATCGGAACGTCTTATACGGGCAGCAATAGAATATGCACTGGAACATAAGAGGAAAAGTGTCACCCTTGTTCATAAAGGCAATATCCAGAAATTTACTGAGGGCGCTTTCAGAGACTGGGGATACGAGCTTGCAAAGCGGGAATTCAGGGATAAGGTCGTTTTCTGGGAGGAATTAAAGGATGATACAATTCCGGAAAATAAAATACTTATTCAGGATACCATTGCGGACATTTTTCTTCAACAAATACTGACACGCCCCACGAACTTTGATGTTATTGCGACCATGAATCTTAATGGCGATTATATGTCCGATGCCCTGGCAGCGCAAGTCGGGGGAATTGGAATCGCCCCCGGGGCTAATATTAACTATCAGACAGGACATGCTATCTTTGAAGCAACCCATGGAACCGCTCCAAAATACGCCGGTAAGAATATGGTAAACCCAAGCTCCGTCATCCTTTCCGGGATAATGATGTTTGAGTACCTGAATTGGAATGAAGCCGCTGAACGTATAAAGAAAGGGATGAACACCACAATTTCTCAACGAACAGTGACATATGATTTTGCACGGCTTATGGAGAATTCTATAAAAGTCTCTACGAGTGAATTTGGAGATAAAATTATTCAGAATATGTAATAGTCAGATATACAAAACTGACTACCCGGGTACGGTTGAATATATAATGCCATAGTAAGGAGTAAGAAGTAAAAATCATGAGTGAAAATAAAACTCCAAAATTTCCAAATAAGTATCTCGTTCTGGGAGTATTTACATTTCTAATCGGCAGCCTCTTTCTTCTCTGGACCCTCGGTTTTTTACCGAGTTTTGAGAGATTATGGCCTCTCCCCATCAGCCTTATCGGTCTTTTCTTTCTCTATATGGTATTTTTTCAGGCCAGGAGCGAGGTTTATATTCTCTTCGGAATGATTCTTTCACTTGGAGGATTCTTTCTTCTCCTTATTACAACTATTTTATCCGAAAAGAACCTCATTAAAATATGGCCGGGTTTTATGCTTATTACGGGAATCTCACTTATTCCTTATGGTAAAAGAAAAAAGAAAGAAAAATATAAAATAGCAATCCTTATTCCGGCTGTTGCGATGATTATACTTTCATGTCTGTTTTTTCTCTTTAGCCTTGATATTATGGGTCTGAATTTTCAGGAATTTATATCAATATGGTGGCCTGCTCTTATTATGATTATGGGTATAGCACTTATCCTTTTATATCTTTTCAATAAAAAAAGGCCATAAGAAACCCTTTGCCATCAAGGTAATTTTCATAGAAAATTTGAACACACGTCTTGTATTTCTATAAAAATCACTTCTCATTTATTGTATAGGGATTTCGAAGAAATTCCTATACAATTGTCGTACGGGAGGTATGGCAACCTTCAACAAAAAATTAGGCAATGGATAGCCTAATTTATAATAATTTTTTATTGATAAAGTCAGCTATAATTATTATACTAATCTGATCGGATAACTAAGTTTATATCA
>JAFGRV010000147.1 GCA_016934975.1 Spirochaetales bacterium
ATACTGACCATCTGAAGCAGTTATTTTTGTTACATTTAATTGAGCCACAAAATATTCTGCCATATTCATGGGTAAGAGAAAGCAAGAATAAAGGAGGAAAGAAAATACAACCAATAATAAAATAGATATTATGCGAATTCTTATAGCTTTCATACTAAAAGTATACGCATCTTACGTACCGGAGTCAATTTTACTTTACTTCTTCTTCGACCAGTAAAACCTAAGCAATCCGTTTGTCGAGGAATCGTGACCCGGAGTAAAGCCGGAGCCTTTTTCTCCCGCTTCCAGATCCTTAAGCACATTCTTCGCGAGTTCCTTGCCCAGTTCAACCCCCCACTGGTCGAAGCTGTACACATCCCAGATGACTCCCTGAACAAATATTTTGTGCTCGTACATCGCGATAAGGGCGCCGAGAACTCGGGGGGTAAGGAGATCAAACATAATGCTGTTCGTGGGGCGGTTGCCTTTAAAGACCTTGTATTTGAAGAGTTTTTCAATCGCCGCTTCGGAGTACCCTTTTTTCTCCAACTGTTCCCGGAGTTTTTTATCCGCCCGTACTTCTTCCATAGTTTTTCCGTTCATGAGGGCTTCGGTCTGGGCGATAAAGTTGGCGAGAAGTTTCCGGTGGTGGTCCCCTATGGGGTTGTGGGTGTTCACCGGGGCGAGGAAATCGCAGGGAATAAGTTTTGTGCCCTGGTGTATAAGCTGATAAAAAGCGTGCTGGCCGTTTGTTCCGGGTTCGCCCCAGATAACCGGACCGGTTTCATAGGTGACTTCATTTCCCTCTTTGTCGAGGTATTTTCCATTGGATTCCATATCACCCTGCTGAAAATAAGCCGGGAAACGGTGCAAATACTGGTCGTAAGGAAGGATGGCATGAGTCTGGGCGTTCCAGAAGTTATTATACCAGATACCCAGGAGTGCGAGGGTAAGAGGGATGTTTTCCTCCGGGGGTGCATTAAAAAAGTGGTTGTCCATGTCATGAGCACCGGATAAAAATTCGATAAAATCCTCGTACCCGATTTTAAGCATGATGGAAAGCCCGATGGCAGACCATGAAGAATACCGGCCCCCGACCCAGTCCCAGAACTCGAACATATTGGTGCTGTCGATGCCGAACTCTTCCACCGCTTCTTTGTTTGTGGATAAGGCGACAAAATGTTTCGCCACGGCGGCCTTATTCCCGCCGAATTTCCGCAGCACGAATTCCCGGGCGCTTATTGCATTGGTAAGGGTTTCCTGGGTGGTGAATGTTTTGGAGGCGATGATGAAAAGTGTCTCTTCCAGGTCGACTTTTTTTATCGTCTCCGCGAGGTGGGTGCCGTCTACATTGGAGACGAAATAGGATTCCGGCCCGTCTGCATAAGGACAAAGCGCCTCGGTCACCATGAGCGGCCCAAGATCCGAACCGCCGATCCCGATATTCACAACATAACGGATTCTCTTTCCGGTAAACCCCGTCCATGAACCGCTCCGTACTCTCCGCGAGAAATCACGCATTTTATCGAGAACCCGGTTGACATCGGGCATGACATCCTTGCCGTCAACATAAATCGGAGTGTTTGAGCGATTACGAAGAGCGATATGCAGAACCGCCCGGTTTTCCGTTTCATTAAACTTTTCACCCTTCCACACCGCCTGCTTTGCATTATCAAGTCCGGAAGTCTCTGCAAGATCATACAACAAAGACATTGTTTCTTTGGTTATAATATTTTTGCTGTAATCCAGATATAAACCGCACGCTTCAATGGTAAAACCGGAAGCACGATCGGGGTCCTTTTTAAAGAGATCTTTCATATGCCATCCGGAGGCAGCCTCTTTATGGGCGGACAACTTTTTCCAGGCATCTGAATTAACAATTGTACTCATCACTCTCTCCTTCTGTACAAGGTATGTTTTAAAAATTAGTATTTCTTCCGTATCTCTTAAGCGAGCTTAAGAACTTAAGGGATGAAGAACTTTCTTTCCGGGTAAAATAAAATGATCCGGTACGGGAAACTGAGAACAAAGAAGCAATACTTCTCTATTCACCTTTTCTATCACCGCTTCATTATCAATATTTTCCGCAATTGCATGAATAAACCGTGCAATCTCATCCATCTGCTCTTCCCGCATTCCCCGGGTTGTTACTGCCGGGGTTCCGATCCGTAATCCGTTCGGATCAAAGGGAGACGCCGTATCTCCGGGAACAGTATTAAAATTGGATACAATCCGTGCACGGTCCAGGGCTTTTGACATTTTTTTGCCCGGGATACCTTTATTGCGCAGATCGATGAGAATCAAATGATTATCCGTTCCGCCGGAAACGAGGTTAAACCCATATTCCATCAACTTTTCTGCAAGACGCTTGGCGTTTTTAACAATTTGCTTGGCATATTCGATAAACTCCACGGTATCTGCTTCTGCCAAAGCCACGGCTATTGCAGTAATCGTATGCATATGCGGTCCCCCCTGCTGGCCGGGAAAAACCGTTTTGTTCACCACCGCTGCATGCTCTTCCTTGCACAAAAGCATACCTCCCCGTGGTCCGCGCAATGTCTTATGTGTTGTCGTGGATACAATATCGGCATAAGGTACGGGACTTTGATGAAGCCCCGCGACAACGAGACCTGATATATGAGCAATATCACTCACATGAAAAGCCCCGATCTCTTTGGCGATTTCGCCAAAACGCTTAAAATCGATTTTACGGGGATAAGCCGTATATCCGGAAATGATAATTTTAGGACGCAGCTTTTTCGCCAATTTCTCAATTTCATCATAATCGAGCAACCCTGTTTCAGGGTCAACCGTATAGCTTGCCGAATTAAATATCCTGCTTGTAATACTCCCCTTTGAACCATGAGTAAGGTGGCCTCCGGAAGAAAGCTCAAGACCCATAATGGTATCACCTATACTGGCAAGGGAATTATATGCCGCCAGATTCGCCACGGAACCGGAATAGGGCTGTACATTTGCATGATCTGCTTTAAAAACTTTTTTTGCCCGTTCAATCGCCACAGTCTCTATAAGATCCGTTACCTGCTGTCCCTCATAATAGCGTTTCCCCGGATATCCCTCGGCATATTTATTGGTAAGACAACTCCCGGTCGCATTCATTACTGCTCTGGAAACATAATTTTCAGATGGAATAAGCCGGAGAGAACCACTCTGACGGGCCTCTTCCTGGCGGATTAATTCATAAATCTGCGGATCATATTGTTCAAGTGCTGATAACATAAGAACTCCTCTTTATTTTATATTTTTATGTAAGGCTGAAATTCACTTATGAGAATTTATACCCAAAAGTCCGTAACATTTCTTTTCGTGCTTTTTTATCCTTATCCGTCTCTATCCCCTTGGGAGCGTTTCCGTCAATAACACCCATAATTCCCCCACCCTGCTCTGTTTTCGCCACAATAACCTGAAGGGGATTCGCCGTTGCACAGAAAATCCGGGCGACTTCCTGACATGCTTTTATCTGGTTAAGGATGTTGATGGGAAAAGCTTCCTTAATGACCAGATAAAACGTATGCCCGGCCCCGACTCTTTCCGCACAACCGGAGGCGTCTTTCACAAGAAGAGGATCATTTCCCTCTGTCCGGATAAGACAGGGCCCCGAGGCTTCACAAAAAGCAAGGCCGTATTTTATATTCGGCACGGAAGAAATAACGATTTCGGCAAGATCTTCCACCGTTTTGATGAAATGTGACTGCCCGATAATAATATTGGCTCCTTCGCTCCATGCTAAATCGATACATTCTAATTCCATAGTTATCCTCCTTTTTTGCCTCTCCGTCCTTACCCCTGATTCATAAACCCCGTATCATTGTATAATGAAATCCAGAGATAATTCCACTCCCGAGCAGGGCATCTGGATTCCCCAGTTGTTCAGGACGATGGGATGGAATTCTCCCATGATACCCACCTGCCGGTCCTTATAATAAATCAAGGCGGTTCTCCCCGCAATAAACCGGGGATCTTCGATTTCCTTTAATACATAATCTTTAGATAAATAGAAAAATATGGCAGAGACATATGAATTGATATCATTAAATCCCGCGGCTTTATCCGCGAAAAGAAGGGTAAGGTAATTTTGTGTTGATGAACCATAGTTTTCATCCGGATTTTTAAAGACAACTTTTCCGATTTCGAAAATCTTGTGGGGATAAACAGCGTTTCCGGATTTTGATTCGGACTCAAGAAGATTGGGAAAAATTGATTTCCTGACAATAGCATAATTTTCTGTCATGGGATTTTGAATATGAATAAAATCCTTATCTTCACAATTCATTTTTTCGATATAATCTTTCTGTGAGCCAAGATAATTATAGATCATTTCCGAAAACCCTAATCCCACCATGGTTTCCCTGACTCTCCGGGAAAATATTTCCATCGAAGAAAGACGTCCGATCGTATAATCTTTCGGCATTTCAGGAACGAAGTTATTTATACCTTTACCGATCATGATTTCTTC
>JAFGRV010000148.1 GCA_016934975.1 Spirochaetales bacterium
CTTCTCATGTTAACTGCAAAATCTGCCGAGATTGACCGTATTCTGGGGTTGGAAATCGGGGCGGATGATTATATGACGAAACCTTTTAGTGTCCGTGAACTTCAAGCCCGTGTCAAGGCATTGCTTCGAAGGGCACATACGACAAAAGATCTGTCACAAAAAGATCAGGCTCCCCGGACAATTATTACCTATAATTGTTTTACTCTTGATCTTGATAAACGGAAAATTCTACGGAACGATAAAAAACTCGAACTCACGGTAAAGGAATTCGACCTTCTCTCCCTGTTTCTTCAAAACCCCGGGCGCACCTATAGCCGCACTGACTTACTCTCTCTGATCTGGGGATACCAGTATGCAGGGTATGAACATACTGTTAATTCCCATATTAACCGTCTGCGTATGAAAATAGAAGAAGATCCCGGGGATCCCCGCTTTCTTAAAACCGTATGGGGAATCGGGTATCGGTTCGCCGAAGAAACCGAGCTTGCGCCATGATCCGCTTCTTTCATTCGTTTTATACACGACTTTCGGTACTTTTTCTTTTCCTTATACTCGTTCTGGGAGCAGGAAGCATCCTCATCGTCTTTACATTTACCGGACTCCTGATCGATGAGGTGGAGCAGCAATTAAATCTCGGCTATGCCGATAGCATGGCAAAAGAAATTGTTCCTTTTTTGTCAGAAGGATTTGAACAGGAAAAAATTGAATCCGCCATCCATTATATGATGGTCCTGAATCCCATGGTGGAAATCTATCTTGTGAACAGTCATGGAAAAATACTCGCGTACTTTATTTCTCCCGGTGAAAAGATAGCAAGAGATACAATTGATCTGAAACCTGTAACAGAATTCTTAAAAAAAAAGAAAAGCCCATTGATTTTTGGAGATGATCCCCGGAGTACTGATCTGAAAAAACCGTTTTCCGCGGCGCCTTTAAAGATGGGGCGGGAACAGGGGTATCTCTATATCATCTTGCGGGGGCAGAGCTTTGATAATTATTTTGCAGCCCTGAAGGATAGTTATTATCTGCGAACTACCATAATATTCTTTTTTCTTGCACTGGGTGCGACCTTACTTGTCGGTTTTTTACTTTTCTTCTTTCTCACCCGCAGACTCCGGCTCCTGGGAGCTGCGGTGAAACAATTTAAACAGGGAGAATTATTTCACCGGACAAGTATTACGGGGAAGGATGAAATCGGGGTTCTGGGGAATGTGTTTAATGAAATGGCAGATACTGTTGAATCTACCCTGAAAAAATTCAAGGAATCCGAACAGATGCGCAGAGAATTGGTTGCAAATATTTCCCATGATCTGCGGAGTCCTCTTACTTCCATCCGGGGATATGTCGAGACTATTCTCTTAAAAGACCGACAATTGTCAACCGAAAAGAGAGGCAGCTATTTTGAAATTATCCTTTCTCATGTCGATGGTTTGCAGCATCTGGTAGAAGAGCTTTTTGAACTGGTGATGCTTGAAACCGGCCATGTTCGTCCCTCAATGGAACCGATACAGATTGTGGATCTGGCGCAGGATGTGGTTCTTAAATTTAAACCCGGGGCTTTGGCAGCAGGGATCGAGGTCCTCCTGAATGCGCCGCAAAACCTGCCATTAATTACAGCGGATATCAGCATGATTGAAAGGGTATTAAATAATCTCATTGACAACGCATTACGATTTACACCCCCGGGAGGGGTTGTGAGTCTGAATCTCCACCGGCAGGAAACCTCTGTAACTATTGAGGTGACTGATACGGGGAGTGGGATCGACCCGGCTGATCTTCCTTTTATTTTTGACCGGTATTACCATGTGGATACCCGGGCCGGGAAAAAATCCGGGGGAACAGGGCTGGGATTAGCCATCGCCAGGCACATCGTCGAATTGCATGGAGGCACCCTCACGGTACAAAGTTCATTGGGAAAGGGATCCTGCTTTGCATTCCAACTGAGTTTTACAGAGCCTTTACGGTTATCTTTGCTGGTTTGAAGTATATTACATTCGGGAATACAACATCTATTCTATTATTGATATTCCCGATTCGCGGCAAATTTGATTTAATTTAGTCAATAATGTTGTTCCATAGCGTCGTGCAAGTGTAAAATATAATAAATCATATGTCGAATGATTTAATCTCATGGCTTCGTGCAGGTTTAGATCGGGATAAAACAATTTCTATTCCGGCACTCGCATCTAAAACAACTTTCATCTTCGGGCATATCTCTTACTTGTAATAAAGGCATTTTTATCCTCCGTATACAATATTGCTGCATTTTGCATACGAAAGCAATAATTTACCCGGATGAAAACCTGTTTCATTTTCATTCATTACCAGTTTATTTATTCAGGTCATAGGTAAAATCCTGAATAGTTTGATATTCCACATTCAGGCTATCTAATTTTTTTTCCAATTTTTTTTCTTCTTGATTATTCTTGTTTACTGTATTGTATAGCCAGAAATTGAGTAAACCTATTTTATATGCGGGGTTTAATTGATACGCATGCTTCATCATCGTATAAGACATTTCCGTGTCACCTAAAAAATATCTCATTACTGCCAGATTGTTAAGGGCCGGCAAATACATGGGATTCAGAGCATAGGTGAGATAAAACTCGCCGTATGCCATTTCGTAATTATCCTGACTTAAATAATCGACTCCCACAGCGAAATGAATTTTATCGATATTTTTATATTGTGTGTAGTAATGATCCAATTCCGCGTAAATCTTCGCTGTTTCATCATTTATAAAAGAAAGTCCCTCTAAAGAGTCTGCATGTACATTATATATGTCTTTAAATCCGGTCCCATTAAAATAATTGTATTCGCGTAACGGATACTGTGTATACAGATTGTACAACGTTTTACATACGGCAATTTTATCAACTATGGATGACTGGATGGGCATATTTTTAATCTCGTTTATATTGTTCATTTTTAATATGTCTTTCAGGATAACTTCGCCGAGTTTCAGGGAAATCAATGAATGGCCCGGGAGGGTTGTATGTACGTGTTCCAGAAATAATTCGTTTCCTGCAATGCCTTCACTGTCATGTTGGTTTAAATAGGATTGAAAATCGATGTAGGTGCAATTGTATTTTTGTGACAAATTCCTGATAATTGTGTTGATCCCGGCAGGTGCCCGCAGCCTCGCTTCATCCAGATCGCATGACTTATTAAAACAGACGAGTGCATGATCTTTTTTTTGTTTTGATAATAACATCCTGCCGAGTTCAAAGGCGATATTCCTGTTGTCTCCGGTTAATGCGTCAATTGTTTCAGAAAACTCATCCATGGATTTCGTATCAACAATTGTATTTACACGGTCAATCTCAGTCCGAGCAGGCTTAACAGAGTTGAGGGGTTGAAAATCTTTCAGGTTTTTGGCAACTCCGCATGCAATGACATCTATATTATTTTTTTTCAACTTTAAAATCATGCGTTCATAATAGTCTGAAAAATTGTTTATAGTGGTGTTATATACAGGGCTGTTATATCTCACCCTGTGTTTTCCGGACATCTGTTGCTCAAGAAGAGTCATGGTATCTGTTTTCGATGCATTTAAAATTAATAATTTTATTGTCTGATAAATATGGGAATTGTAGAGGAAGAGATTCAATTTATATAATAGGTCCAGGTTTTTCCCGGATCCCCCGAATCCGATAAACTCATTATGTCCGTAGTACAGTATCACCAGGTCCGGTTTGTAGCCCACGATCTGGTTTATGACATCAACACCTATCTGCGAGTTGGTCGCGGCCATGGAAATATTGATTACTTCGAATTTTTTTTCCGTGGATGCGTGGGTTAATACTTGTTGGAGTTGTCCCGGAAATGCTTCTAATTTTGAATATGGAAAGCCCTTGCTGGTCGATTCCCCGATAACAAATATGCGGTAGGTGTCCGGGTCCTTTTTTTCTTTGAATAGTTCGGAAGGCGGCGCGGGAATGTTCGGCACCACCGCCGTACAGAATTTATATGCATAAAGAACATTAAAATATATATAATTTTCTTCCCCTGCTTTTATTTTATAGGTTAACGAGGGGTCTACTCCCGCTCCGAAAATTTGAAAACCCAGTTCCAGTATCGCTAAAATGATGAGATTAAGGGCAACAATACCGAAGACCCCGAGAATTTTGTTTTGTTTTTTTTTATGTTTAGCCACAAGATACCTTTTTATCTCAATGTGTTGCGTTGGAGACAGCACATCCCCTTAATTGACAGATTGATCCGTGATACGGGCAAACTCATCAATCTCATTACTCAATTTTTCCGGAGTGGAATACTGAACCATATGACCTGCTTCCTGGAATTCAATTAATTTTGAGTCGGGGATAAGATTATCCAGATCCTGGGAAAGATAGATAGAATTGAGCTTATCATAGGTGCCATGAATAATGAGTACTGGTTTGTTTATATCCGAATAATAATCCTGAATCGATCCGATATCTTTGTTAAAAAATGCCAGTTCCCGTGAAGCACTCACGATTGCCTTTGTCTGAAAGAAAAATCCGATTCTTTTCTCGTAATAGCCGGGGGGGATTGTGTCCGGATTAAAAGCGGATTCGAGGTCTGCCTTTACTGTTGCCGGGATAAAAAACCCTTTTATTATCCTGACAAGACCTCTCCCTACTACAGGATAGCCTGCGATGTTCTCGAATAATTTGAGCCCTCCTGTTGGAAAGGCTAAAGGACTTATTAAAACATAACCTTTTACCTGGGGAATATCCTGGACTGCAAGGGCCAGAGCGACCGATCCTCCGTAGGAATGGCCGACAATTATAATATCTTTAAGGGCAAGTCCATCTATGAGCCCTGTCACAGCCTCTACATTATATCTCAGGGGATACGGAACATAGTGAAAACTGCTTAAACCCTGACCGGGCCGGTCAAAAAGGGTAACCCTGTACTTATTTTTCAATTCAGAGACGAGGGGTTCCCAATCCTCGGCGATGCCGTGTAAATCATGGATAAAGAGGATATCCGGGCCTTCCCCTTTCTGGAAGTACCTGATTTTATCCCCTTTCAATTCAATAAATTCACCTTCGTCTGAACCCTTGAGCTCTGTTTCTCTCAGGTTTGGCAGACCTGTGAGGGCTATAATCCCGGCAAGCATCACAATAATAATGAGAATTAAAAGCAAAAACATTTTCATAATCCTGATTGTAATTTTAATTGCCTTGGTAAGTCAATATGAAATATGGGTAAATACCCTGTTTCTAAACCCGGAAGTATCATTTCGATTGCAGCAAGTTCGTCATTTCATTATACTATAAAAAATTAAGAATATTCATCCGGGGGATAGAACTGATACTCTGAATACAGATGAGAATATAAGGAATCTATAGGAGGAATAAAATGGTTTTGGAATTACCATTGTATATCTGGCTGCTTATTGCAGTGATTTGTGTTTTCACCGTGATCGTGAAATTTCCGGTGTACAAGAATGTCTTTGGGAAGAAAAAGGAACAAGAATCTGATAATGGCGACCACATATCAGGTTGATAAAAAATCTGAGCTTATGAGTTCACGAAACCCTCTCATCACTCAAGGGAACCTCCAAAATTTTCTTTTTCGATAAAAAAGTGTAATGTGTATCCAAAAAAGAACCAACATAAGAGAAAAAAAGATTTCTTCTTGAATTTTTAAATAGAAGGGGTTAGGATTGATTGTATAAAATGATTTTAGGAGGAAACAATGGGTGAATATTTAGATCAGGTACCGGAAAATCTTCATGGGCATATCCGGGCTATTGCCAAGGCTTCAAAGTTAGGTGATGATGAAGAATCGATGGAAAAACTGGCAAAGGGCTGGCTCGATAAAAAACTGGTTTTCGAAGAAGAGATTGATAAACAGGAAATGGAAGAGATCGATTTCCTTTCCAAAGATGATGAACGGGGAGTTCTTGCCATGACATATTCCGGTTCCTTGCTTAATTTAGGACCGCTTGTGGACGGAACCCGTAAAGTTGTCTATACAAGCGTCGGTTTTCGCACTGATGCCCCTGATTCAGCTGAAAATGCAAAATCAAAATTGGCAAAGGATATTACAATTGATGATATAATTGAGTTTGAAGTTGGTCCTGTTAAAAGTACTTCAAAAATATTTAAAATTGCCGTTCTTAAAAATGACATGAGTCCCGAAGAGCAGGAAGAGAATCTCACACAAGTAATGACTCAAGTAGAAGAACTTATGCTCGATGTGAATAAAACAGTAATGATGGAATAAACTACAGAAATCGGTCTTGCACTTATTCTCCGATACATTTTCCTGTATACCTGAGATAGAGAAGTCACTGGTTATATATACCGAAGAATTTACTTTATAATGTAAATTCTTTCAGGCCAATTGTAGAAATTATAATTTTTACAATTGGCTTGTGCATTTGAATAGATTTTTGAGTTTCGATTAATTTTTATAGTAATTTTAAGTAAAAAAGCGTCAAAACACTAAGCTTTGACCATACTATTAGTGAAGTTTACGATTTAAAAACATTGAACAATCGAAAAGCAGGCGGTCAAAGTAATAGTTATAATGCTTATTTATATAATGATGAGTCAATTGCTAAAATCCAATAATAGTTGTAGACTTTTCGCAATTGATTTCGGAGTATTATTATCCCCTGGGATAGCAAGGGACCTTGGGAAAGCAAGAAATTGTAATAAAGGGAATTGCATAATCCTTCATATTACAATAATGATTGGAATTCGACGCTGTCGAAATATACTTTTCTATAGGTTGGTTTTTGCGTTTACATCGGCGGGAGAATTTGTCTGACATTTTTGCAGGAACCTCTTATACTATACGTATATAAATGAGTAGGTATAATAAATTGAGAAGGCGGGAATGGATGTATCAGGAAGAATATTTTTTATCTGAAAAAGATACAATTTCTATACAAGAAAGACTTATAGAAATATATAAAAGAAAGAATCCTCCTAATCCGGATGAATACTTACGTATTGTTGAACATACAAATGATATGCTTTCTCATGAAAATGAGCAGGTTCGTCCATATGGTATTACCGGTAAAGGTGCGGGAAAGCCCGGGGGAATAATATATCTGAAAGAAGATATTCCGACAATTATTGTTCCGGATCTTCATGCCCGGATGGATTTTTTCCTTACAATTATGCTTTCCCAAAGCCGGGGAAACTCAACTCTCACGGAACTTGCACATAATGATGTCCAGATTATATGTGTCGGAGACGGGTTTCATGCGGAAGGCCGGGCAGCAAAGAGATGGAAGCTGGCATTTGAAGAATATTCTGATAAATTTAAAAAGCACAACCATATCGATGATGAAATGAGGGAAAGTCTGGGAATCATGGAAATGGTTATGCTGATGAAAACAACGTTTCCGGATAATTTTCATTTCCTTAAAGGAAATCATGAAAACATAGCGAATGAACGGGGCGGAGGAAATTATCCATTTCGGAAATACGCATATGAAGGTGCCATGGTTTTAGAATATATAACCCAATTTTATGGGGATGCTTTTTTTAAAGAATATTATGCTTTTGAGAAGAATTTACCATTGTTTGCGATTGGGAGAAATTTTCTTATTTCCCATGCAGAACCTCAATACTTTTTTGAATATAATGACATTCTCCATTATCTTGATAATTCTCATGTTGTAAGAGGGTTAACCTGGACAGATAATAATGCTGCTGAACCGGGAAGTGTCCGTGAGATGCTTGAGTTTTATCTTGAGACCCCGGATCTGACCGGTTGTTATTATTTTGGGGGGCACAGAGCGGTTCTCGGGAAATTTTCAAGACGGGCTGATGGGAAATATATCCAGATTCATAACCCGAA
>JAFGRV010000149.1 GCA_016934975.1 Spirochaetales bacterium
ATTTTAAAACTTCTCATACGATTATTTTAACAGGTTGCTGCAGCGATTTCAATGCCTAAAATTCTTTTAAAAAGCGACAGCCTGAATACATTTTTTCCATTTTTTTATATGCTCCAGTGTTGCGGTAGTAATTATAAAATCAATACAGCTATTTTTTACCGGTATATTAATTCCATCTGCTCTAATGGTATTTATAAAAGGATCCCGTATCTGACTTATTTCAGACATGACAGAATCGATATCAATTAATATTACAATATCCGGTTGGTAATAATTTTTAAAACATGAAATAGTTCCACCCTGTCCTCCGCCAACTTCTAGTATACTTTTCATTTCACGATGGTAATATAATTTCGTAGTCTCAAGAAACTTCTCTTTTTTATCTGAATGGAAAACACGATAATCGATATCCCGTTCTATTCTATTTCGCATGGAAAATGACACTGCATTTTCCGGTTTGAATAACTGCCGCAGTTTTTTTTCTATTAACGTATACTTCTCCTTTTTAATTAATTCCTTTTCTTCCCTTATAAGAATTTTATTATCAGTCTTTTTATATTCTACAACCTTTAGTTTTTCAAATTCCATTAATTTATCCTTTTCCA
Source organism: Spirochaetales bacterium (assembly GCA_016934975.1). Taxonomy (GTDB): domain Bacteria; phylum Spirochaetota; class Spirochaetia; order SZUA-6; family JAFGRV01; genus JAFGRV01. The sequence goes on from JAFGRV010000149.1 coordinate 606, forward strand.
ACAATCTTGGAATTCCATCAATTATCGGGAAAAGTTCATTACAGCCATTACATTGAAGAAGAGCGGCAATTAATAATTCCTTATTATTAATTATTTTTTTTTCAATTATTTTATTAATTCGAATATCACCCTTACATTCCGGACACTGAAGAAATGTGAGTATCTTCTCCTGCATAAATTTACAATCCTTCCCGCGGAACAATCGCTGTTTTTTCCACTTTCGCTTATTTTACATCATGAGGACAAATTGCGCTACAAAGATTAACCCAGAAATTTGTTAAAATTCGATATTTCGTGAAATTTCCCATTTCGGCATGTTTTATAAAGCATCCAGGAGAGACGTCCCCCTTATAATCCAATCATGCAGAGAAAAATCAATTCATACTGTTTGGTTCAAAACCGGGAGGTGACTTTCCGGTTTTAATCAAATAGTACAGAATTTTGCAGTTTCTTCCAGGTTGCATGACCGAGCAACGGAGCGAAGCGAAGTGACCAGGCCAGGTCCATTATTATGGCGATTATCTTCATAATACTGCAGCATTTAACCATATCTCCCGATATATAGCTTATATTTGGACTGAATATGTGCCGGAATAAATGAAGAACCTGCATATTTTTAATGTTATAGATATATAAAATCCTTTATCTTTTCGGACAAATCATGTGACAGTTGTATTGCCGAATCTTTTGTTAAATGACTCCCGTCATAAGTATGGTAAAGACCGGATGGAAAATAAAACCAGATACCCCCGGCTTGAATAAATCTATTGGCAAATGACTGTTCGTCAAAACCGCTCTGTTTATTCTCCAGATCTATCATATTACTACTGGCCGGGAATCGAAATCCTATAACTGTTATTCCACCGGACTTCATGCGGATTATCCATTGAAATATGTAGCTGCATATATTTTCAGTTACATAATTATTTTTAAAATATCCCTTATATAATGGCAAAGAAATGTTCTGGTTTTCCGGTACTCTATAAGAGGCAACCCAACCATTCAAATTATAATGCTGATAATACCTGAATCCCTTTCCGGTTAATTGAGTATAAAATGCTTCTGTATCATATGGTCTGAAAAAATGTAAAAACATATCAAATTTTTGACTAATGAATAGATCCAGCCTGTTTTTATTTTTTACAGTGAGAAATCCATTGTTTTTACATGCAGACGGCGTCAGTGACAGAGGTGTAATGCCCAGCACAATTACTTTTATTCTACTCTGTTCATCGAGAAGTTGTGGAAGAGCATCGAGATAATTCCGCTCAAAACCCGTTCCGCTGAAACCAAAATTGCATATTTTCTGACCAGGTAAAAACAACTTCATCGCTTCAGGTGAAAGACCGCGATATGTTCGTGAGTCACCAGATAAAACAATGGTAAAACGGCTCTTCCAGTTTATTTTATTGATCCAGAATACATCCGAGGGTATTCCGCTCTCATATGTATTAGGACGTACTATTCCCAGTATAATCAGGAATATAAGAGAAATGCAAATTGTCAAATAAGTTCTATACTTCATCATTTTACTAAAATTGAAAATAAATAAATGTACTCGATGGACCCCGTAAAAATATAATGGCTCCAATGAGTATAATTAATGTTATACTGTTAAGAACCCTGGAAATCCCGGAATGTAGTAAAATCTTGTTATTGATGCCGGTGAGGAAGTAGAGTTCTCTTACGATACCAATAATCAGGACAATATATGTCATCTTTGGGAACTGAAAAACAGGTTCCCAATTCCAGTTCGCAACATTAAAGATTATTGTAATAATATTAAGCGACTGTGAAATATTTTCAGATCTAAAAAAAATCCATCCGAACAAAACCTGAAAAAAAATAATAAAACAGGAGAATATACTGCCAGAAGGAATTTTTTTAATTTTGTCCGGCCATTCGGTCATTCGTTCTATTGATAAAAAAAATGCATGAATAACACCCCATAGTATGAAATTCCATCCAGCTCCGTGCCATAATGCAGAGAGAAGCATTGTGAGCCAGATATTTATATATGTTCTTGCTTTTCCTCTCTTAGAACCTCCCAGGGGTATATATACATAATCCCGGAACTAGGTAGATAGGGATATGTGCCATCTGCTCCAGAATTCACGTAAACTCCTGGAAATGTATGGATGATTAAAATTCAATGAAAAGTCATATCCCATCCATTTTGCCAGTCCTCCGGCAATATCACTATAACCACTGAAATCACAATAAATTTGAAAGGCAAACATTATAATTATCATTATCCAGAATGGAGAAGATTCTACAGGATTATTAGCCCCAAAGGCAATGTTAACCGCATATCCCAGCGTATCTGCAATAACGACCTTTTTAAAATATCCATGAATTATTAATGTTAACCCTTTGTATCTGTTTTCTTCCGTAACAGGTGTCCCGGTTGCTAGCTGGGGCAGCAGGTCTGAAGCCCGTATTATGGGACCAGCCACGAGTTGCGGGAACATTATAATGTATGAAAAAAAGTGAAGGGGATTGGTAGTTGGTTTTAAATTTCCCCTGTATACATCAATCGTATAACTCATAGATTGAAAAGTATAGAAACTGATACCGACAGGCAACGTAAGCTGTAAAACAGTGAGAGAAAAGTGTATGGGTAAAAATGAAAAAAAATAATTAAAATTGGAGGTAAAGAAAAACAGGAATTTAAAAATACCAAGTGAGCCAAGGTTTCCGATAATAGATAAAATTAAAAATAATTTTTTATGATTCTGCCATCGTTTTATGCCCAGTGCTGCAAAAAAATCTATACTCCCGCTGGCTGCAATCAAAAAAAGAAACCGCCAGTCCCACCAGCCATAAAAAACAGCAGAGGTTATAATTATAAAAATCCAGCGTAAATTTTGCCTCTTGTTCACAAATGGCCAGAATAAGAAAAAGAAAGAACCTAAAAGTAAAAAAACCAGGGAATTAAACCGCATACAATGTAATAAAGTAAGGATAGTCTTTTACATCCGTTTTTTCAAGATAATTAGCCTCTTGAAAAAAATGATTGGTAGCTGTAAGATCGAGCGGATAGTTTTTATGTCACAGTTCTTGCTTTATAAATTATACATCGTTGGGGTATAATTGGTATGGATTAAAAAGAGAATTCTGGTTAAAAACAAGGGGAAAGACATAAAACGATGAAATGGAAATTTTTCAACATACTCCAATTTGCCTTCGGTTTACTTTTGATAATTTCCTGCCACCCGGAAAAAAAAATCAAAATCGGATTCCTCGTGAAACAGCCGGAGGAATCCTGGTTCCAAAAGGAGTGGGAATTCGCCGAACAGGCTGCCAGGGATTACCATTTCGAACTGATTAAAATAGGCGCCACGGATGGGGAAAAAGTATTGATGGCAATGGACAATATTGCCGTGCAGGGAGCAAGGGGGTTTGTTATCTGCACGCCGGACGTCAAACTGGGTCCGGCCATCGTCACAAAGGCAAAATCACTCGGTCTCAAGGTAATGTGCGTGGACGACCGCCTGGTCGGACCCGACGGTAAGCCGATTACAGATATTCCTTACCTGGGCATTTCCGCTAGGAAAATAGGCGAAAACGTGGGACAGGCCCTCTGGGATGAATTCAAAAAACGCAACTTGGATATAAAAGATACCGGTGCGATTGCGATCAGTTTCAATGAACTGGAAACCGCCAGGGAAAGGGTCCAGGGTGCCATCGCCTCCCTCACAAAATACGGCTTCCCCGAAAAACAAATATTTGACGCCCCCCAGAAATGGTCGGACGTCGAAGGCGGGTTCAATGCCGCTTACATCATCCTTACCAAAAATCCCACGATAAAGCATTGGCTCATTTTCGCCATGAACGACGGTGTCGTGACGGGCGGTGTCAGGGCCACCGAAGGCCGAGGATTTAAAGCGGAGGACGTTATTGCCGTGGGCATCAATGGCATGGCCGCCGCCGTTCTGGAATTTAAAAAATCTTCAGCCACCGGTTTTTTTGGATCGTTTTTGCTCCAGGCAAAAGTCCACGGCTACAATACGGCAAAAATGATGTATGAATGGATTGCCGAAGGCCGAAAACCACCCATGGATACCCGCACCATGGGAGTGTTGATTACCAGGGAAACATACAGGAAAATACTGACGGAAAACGGCCTGGAAGATCTCTTAAAATGAGAGAAGTAGTAAATGGATAAAATTGACATCGAAAAAAATCGGGAAAAAATCCTGAGTATCATCTGGGAAAACGCCGGTATGCTCCTGGTGTTCATCGTGATGTTCGTTTTATTTTCGTTATTCGTACCGTATTTCTTTACGCCCGAAAATATGGTTGCTGTGGCGTTGTCCATTTCAATGGTAGGCATGGTTGCTTGCACCATGCTTTTCTGTCTTGCCTCGGGAAATTTCTTTGATCTGTCTGTGGAAGCGGTAGTGGCGTTTTCCGGAGTGCTCACGGCGGTTGTTATCAACACCACGCACAGCGTGATGCTGGGTATCACCTGCGGAATCCTCGCAGGCGGGCTGGTGGGATTTATAAACGGTGTGGTTATTTCGAAGTTGAAAATCAATGCATTGATCGTGACATTGGCTTCGATGCAGATAGTCCGCGGACTGGGATTCATCAGTTCAGATGGAAGCGCCGTGGGCATCGGTGAAGACAGTTTTTATGTCCTCGGCACGGGGAGTTTTTTGAATATACCCAATCCGGTCTGGATCACGATCATCGTGTTCATAGTCTTCGGCATCCTGCTGAATAAAACAACTTACGGCAGAAACACACTGGCAATCGGGGGAAACAATGAGACGGCGAGAATTTCGGGAATCAAGGTCGACCAGATAAAAATCATTATTTTTTCAATACAGGGCCTCATGGCGGGATTCGCCGGTGTCGTGCTCGCATCCCGCATGACAAGCGGTCAGCCGAACACGTCCCAGGGATTTTCCCTGGATGTCATTTCGGCCTGTGTCCTGGGCGGCGTCTCCATTTCCGGCGGGAAAGGCACCATTTCCGGAACCATCGTGGGAGTCCTGATCATGGGTATAGTCCAGAACGCGATGAATTTATTGAACATCCCCACTTTTTACCAGTACGTGGCACGGGGCAGTATACTCCTGCTCGCGGTTATTTTCGACCAATTGAAACAGAAAAAAATAATTTTCCGGTAAAAAGGGATGCCCGGAAACCCCGGGCATCCCAAAAAGGTATGAAATATAAGGATCACTCACTTTCCTTCGCACGGGACACATAATTACAAGCCCAATTTACGGACTTGTAATCGTCACATCATCAAAGAATACGGTACAGGAACCGCCGTGGCCGCTCGTTCCGCCGTTGAGCGCCGGGTAGCCGGTGCGCCCGCTCCGCGTCCAGGTGTACGGCCAGTTGGGGGGTTCCGCGGCACCGTCCTGCCAGACCTTCCCGTACAAAGTGCCGTTCTCCATTTTCATTTTGAACCAGTACCAGGTTTGGTTGGACCAGTTGAATGTATAACTCGTGCCCCAGGCAACCCTGTCATCCAGGAACTGTACCGTTGAATGGTTATTGTGGAACAGGAGGTTGTATCCGGCCCCGTCACCCGTGCCGGTAAACAGGGATACCCCTGCCCTGGCGGTGTCCCCGTCAGTCCACGAATTAATATACACCTTGGCCGTGACTGTATGGTTACCCGAAACGTTCAGGCCGCTGTTGACAACAATCGCCTTGCACGGGTCACCCTGGGAAGTGGAATCCTGCCTTAAAATGCCGCCGCTTTCACTCCATGTACCGCTGAACATGGTCCAGGCGCTCCCTATGGCGTTATCATTGAAGTTATCGCTGAAACCCGCTGCAACCGGTGTGGGGGTCGAGGTGGCGGCAGGCGTATTCGTCGGGGTGGCCGTAGCCGCTGTCGTGTTCGTGGGCGTAGCGGTGTTTACCGTCCCGGTTGTACCGTATATTTCCCATTCGGCCAATTGAAGTATTGTACCGCTGTTATTGGTCATCTGCAGCCGGTAATAGGAATAACTTGTGCTGTTTGCGAAGCTGAACTCGCGCAGCTGGAACCGGTTGGGGAAATCCTCTCCACTGCGGCTGTCCAGTGTGGTCCAGGAAGAACCATTATTGGATCCGGATAGTGTCCAGGTATAGGGGTCACGTTCCGCGGCATCATTGGCCGATGTAATGGTGTACTTTGTAATTACGGCAGCGATGCCCTGGTATTGCACCCATCCTGACGCATGGAAAGTAAGATATTTTGTGGAACTTGTGTTGTCGATCAGTTTCGCAATGTCTTCGCCGGCCGGTGAATCCGTATACTGCGCTGAAATTGGCCCTCCCTGATTCGTTATATCAACCGTACCGGAGACCGGTGTCGATGTGGCTGCCGGAGTATTCGAAGGCGTCGGCGTTCTTGTGGGTGTCGCTGTATTCTGGGTTGTATTCGTCGGGGTGGCCGTGGCAACGGTGCCCGTGAAAGTGAAATAATTGATGTTCCAGCCCGTCTGGTTGGCGTATATTCGTATTGTCTGATTGCCGCCGGGAAGGGTAACCGTGCCTGTAACCGAAGTCCAGGTCTGCCATCCGCCCGTCGCGGCGAAGCTGACCGTATTGTACGTCGTTCCGCCGATCTGCAGGCTGAGGCTGCCCCCGGTATCGAGACTTGCCACGCGGTAGGAAACGGTGTACGTTCCCGCCGTGATACTGACGTTGTAGTCCATCCAGTCGCCCGCTTCGATCCAGCCGACATTTTCCCCGCCTTCAGAACAGGCTTCCGTCTGGATGCCGCTCATGTTGTCATAATTTTCCGCTTCGATCGTGCCGGGTATGGGCGCCCAGGTTGACGGAGGCGGTGTAGGTGTCGGCGTTGACGTGACCTGGGGAGTATTCGTCGGCGTGGGTGTTGCCGCGCCTTCGATTAACTTGATTTCAGCCAGCTGGATTATGGTGCCGCTGTTATTCTGGAGGTTGAATCTGTAATACATATAACCGGTATTGTTCGTAAATGAATAGGATTTGGTTTCAAACCGGTTCGGGAAATCCTGACCGGACCGTGAATCCAAAGCCGTCCAGGATGTATTGTTATTCGATCCATAAAGGGTCCATGAGGCCGGGTCCCGTTCTTCATAATCGTTTGCGGAAGTGAGACTGTAACCGTTGATTATTTTGCTTTGCGCAAATTTATACGTTATCCAGGAAGAAGCCGAAAAATCCAGCCATTTGGTGTTAATATCATTATCAAAGGCCCTTTCCTTGCCTTCTTTGGGAATGTTATCTCCCTGGGCATAAATCGCCGTATAATTGGTGGAGCTGTTATTCTGGTAAGCAACTCTCCAGGTTTGGGCCCAGGCTGCATTTGACCTCTCACTGACATAGATATCTATATCATTTATATAAACATAAAAAAAGGACCGGTGTTCTCTAGCCGATCCGCCGTTAAAAACATTGATTCCATTCCACTGATAATAGGAGGATTCATGTCTGTGTCCATGAAAAATGGCGACAATATTATGGTTTCTTACGGCATTGTAGAACGCAATTCTTTCTTCATCCGTCCACCATCCCGGATTTTCATCATTATAAACTTCATCACAGACATAATGGAAATAGATGATTACCGGCTGGGCGGTTGACATAGAGGATAATTCCGAGGTCAAGAACCCGAGGCTGTGTTCACAATCCACCCATTCTCCCGGGAAAATGCCAAGATTAAAAAATTTTATGCCCTGCCATTCCCAGGACGTATTGTATCCATACGGGTCGGTATGATAGTTGCTGGATGCATGAATGGTAACCCTTTGATAATTTCTGTCCCTGATGAGGTCCCTGATGGTTTGGCCATAGTCGTTGTGAACATCGTGGTTGCCCCAGCATTCAAAGACATAGTATTTCACATACTTGTCTTTATTTACCCCAAAGTGGGTTGTAAACCCGGGAGTTGAACCATTACCATACCATTGGTTAAGGGCATTGGTACCGCCATCAATACAATCGCCGCCAACTAAAACGCCCTGGGGTTCCATAAAACTGTACCCGAAAGGGTCAGTGCCCAATGTCGTTAACCGATTGACATCATCGAGTGCCGCAATGTTATTTTCCTCCAGGATTGCCCCATCCACCCCGTAATGGGGGTCAGTAAGAAAAATAAAAGAAAACTGTGTTGCATTTATTTGCATAATAACAAATAAACACAAAAGAACCGAAAGAAGACGTGCTTTTTTTCCCATTTTTAACTCCTTTTGTTTTTTTATTACAGGCTGTCTCAAATCTGTTATTAAAGGCCTTTAATAACAGTCATTAAAATAAAAACACCTCTGAATAAAGCTTTTTTGAGATAAATTTTGTTATTACCTTAACTCGCTTTTTTTGAAACAGCTCCTCAATTATAGATTTTCAGGGCACTCTTGATTTCGACCGGGTCAATACAAAATCGAAATGTCCCTGAAAAATCCAGTCCCCCCATTTTTAAATAAAACAAGTTA
>JAFGRV010000150.1 GCA_016934975.1 Spirochaetales bacterium
CCTCCGCATGTCGGAGTACAATTACGCGAATACGCAATACCGCGCTAAAGCCCGGGAAAACGCCTGCTTTTTCCCTCCCAAAGCCTTTAGCCCGCCACTGCGCATTCCCCCGACATTGTCCTCCAACCCCTGGTTAAATAAGTGTCAGTTTCCGGGGTTTACGGGTGACACCTGCATTTTCCGGGAAGTCCGGGCAGTTAACTCCGTGATCCGCATGGTCCCGGTAACTACAGGTGTGTTGTAAAAGACCCGCCGGTTGATGGAACAACACCACGCCACAATTGTCGTACCGGAGAAAATCGCCATGAGTTGGCGTGGTCATGGCCGGGAGTGGTGGGACCGGGAGAGAAAGCATCAGCCCCGAAGGAGCCACATATCAGAATTGCTGTTATGTCCGGATTTAGTTTGACTCAACCTGCTAAATTGATTATAATGACCTGATTGAAAAATTAAGTTTTAATCATAACTTTTCGTTTCAATCACCTTCGGAGTTATCTTATCGCATTATATGTTTCGATAGATCATTCCATCATAAAATCTTACTATTGAGGTTGTATTAAAATAGATATGATATTCAAAAATCTTTGTCTTCTTTTATGTTTGTATCTCCTTCTTACTATGTGCTCAAAACCAACTGCACTTAAGGAGCATAATATAAAAAAAGATATTTTTATTGCTATGGATGATCCGGATCTTTCCAACCCTGGGCTGAAGGTCGATAGTAATAACACCTTTACTCATGACCGGCTTGAAGAAAAGTCCCCCGAAGATCTTGCGTTGCTTTTCCCAAATGCCCTTTTAAATAAAGATGAGGTTGCCCGATGGGTTCAGGCTCATTTCACCGACTATTTTCAACACTCTAATCTCAGCTGCGAAGCTGCAATAATCCGGCTCACCATAGGAATATGGGGAATAACAGACCTCAGCGAAGATGATATTCTCGCTCTCATGCCCACACACCCGAGCAATCCCGAGCTTGGGCTTGTTATGGAAAACATCCGGGGAGATGTTTATTTCAAAGACGGTTCAATAAATTGGGCAAATTATGGTGCTCATCCGCCTGTTGTAAAACAGACACTCGAAACAATTCTGAAAAAGAGAAACCTTGATTCCCTTTATTGGATAGATCAGCAGAAACTCGATAATAAATCATTAATCACCCTCATCCGGGATAATCAATATTGTCTCGGGGCCATTATCTGGGTAGCTGCCTATATTGATAATGAGAAGCCTCCGATTAATGAAATCGGTCAGGTACTTGGGGAGCACGTACAATTTGTCTCTCCCATTTTAAGTAAACAAGGAAGAATGCTTGTGTATGATGTGTGGCCATGGGAGAAACAACCCTTTCATTTATCCGTCCCTTTTAACAGGGATATGTTTGATTACGAAACACTTCTTATTATGAAAAAAAAGTAACAAGAGCAATTTGAAATTTTTAATAATTGTAGTATAGTTAAAAGCAAGATGAAAAAATGTTCACTTTTAAAGAACCCCCTTTTGCTATGGGGTATGATAGTCCCTCTGCTTTTATTTTCAAACCTATCTGTATCTGCCAACCCGAAAGAAAATCTGACACTCTCATTTCTCGGGGACACGATGGCTCATGATGTCAATTTCCGGATAAAGGATTTCTCTGTTGTCTATGAAGGGATAAAGGATATCCTTTTAGCCGATGATCTTACTTTTTCGAATCTGGAAATTCCGGTGGACGAAAAAATACCCTACAAGACTTACCCACAGTTTAATGTTCACCGGGAATATGTACAGGCTGTTATTGATGCAGGGATTGATGTCTTCCCCCTGGCAAACAATCATTCTCTTGATCAGGGCACCGATGGAATATACCAAACCCTTGGATCAATGATGATCTTACGGGATGATAATGAGATGAAGATAAATTATTCCGGAACCCGTGGAAATTCGGAACAGGAATTTAAACCGATTGAAATCAGAAAAAAAGGATGGAGGATCGGTTTTATCTCTGTAACACAGTTTTTAAATGGTTACATCCGAACACCCTATGTCTATATCGTAAATTACAAAAACAAACATGACGCTTCACAATTTCTTTCATTTATCCGGAAGGTTGCGGATGACTATGATTTATTCATTATATCATTTCATGCGGGAAAAGAATATGAACTTGAACCTGAGAAGGAAAAAGTAGAATATTTCAGAAAACTCATAGATGCCGGAGCAGATATTGTGTATGGTCATCATCCTCATGTACTCCAGCCATATGAAGAAAGAGACATCAACGGGAGTAAAAAGCTTATTATCTATTCTACGGGCAATTTTATCTCCGGCCAGCGATGGTCGGAAGAGCCATATGATGTCAACCACTACAGATCATATACCGGCGATTCTCTCATTCTTTCTACAACAATAAAACAAACAGACCGGGGACCTTCTATTGAAACCATCAATCCTATTCTCATAACAAATCATATAAACGGGAACCGTGAAATTGTTGTAGAAACCTATGCAACGGTTCTTGGTATGTCCCTGGAAAAAAAGTGGGAAAAATATTACAAATCCCGCTATTCCATTTTAACAAAGCTTATTGCTACCTACGGAAGTGTGGAATAAAGAGTGTTACCAAATAGGTCTTTTTGCGTATTTATATAAATAGAACAAAAACCACCGGAGGTCTATAATGAAACGATCGGTTATCTGCATTTCCATATTCTCTATAGTATGCATATTCCTGTTATTTTCCTGTGAATCGGCAGCCAACAGGCTTGATGAAGCAACACGAGATGATTCCACTACAAAAGATATCGATAAAAAAGACGATGGGGCAGCGGAGATACCTACTGCCGATGATGAATATATAACGAAAGAAATGGATCTCCTCGATGAGTCGGAAGCGGATTTCGGATTCGAAGATGCTAAAAAAAGAGGAGACGATTCGGTTCCTTCAAGCTCAGGCCTGAGAGCGGGATTCGCGGATGATAATAAGCAATTCAATTATTTTATAAATTTTCTGACCACCTATAATAATGTTTCCCATTACACTATAAAAATCTGGGAACGGGTGGTCTTTAAAATCAAAGATAAAGCAGGCAATTCTATTCCGAATGCCGGGATCACTGTTTACGGTAACAATACGACTCTCTGTAAGGGCAAATCCTATGCAGACGGCACCTTTCTCTTTTTCCCTGCGGAATATAAGGATCTTGAATATATCGATGTTGATATTTCCTATCTACAGCAAACAAAAAGCATCCGGGTCATGAGAAACGGAAAACGCCAGATCGATGTCGTATTTGATACAATACGGCCAAAGATGACAAAAATACCCCTGGACATTCTCTTTATCCTTGATACCACAGGCAGTATGGGTGAAGAAATTAACAGGCTAAAAACCACAATCGAAATCATCAACATGAATATCGCCTCTCTTTCATCAAAACCCCAGGTCCGTTTTGGAATGGTTCTGTATAAAGACAGGGGAGATGAAGAATATATAACCAAAATTATCCCCTTAACCGGTAAACTGGAAGAATTTGAATCGGAATTAAATAAAGTAGAAGCTGATGGCGGCGGCGATATCCGGGAAGACCTCCAGGCTGCATTGGATGATACCATGAAGCGCATCGAGTGGAACACTACGGGGATTCGTCTTGGCTTTGTCATTACCGATGCACCGCCGCACCTGGATTACGGCCAGGAATATACATATAAAGATGCGGTCCACGACGCCAGAACAAAAGGCATCAAAATATTCACCGTCGGAACCGGAGGACTCGCAGTTGACGGCGAATACATTTTGCGGCAGATATCCCAATATACTTATGCAAAGTATATCTTTTTGACCTATGGAGAAAAAAGTGAGAGTGAGGGCGGAGTAACGGGGAGTGTCAGTCATCATACCGGGGCGAATTTTCAGACCGATAAACTCGAGGCGATTATCATGCGTTTCGCAAAAGAAGAATTGAGCTATCTTACCGATCAACCTCTCGAAGAAGGAGAAGAATTCTTTGAAGCAGTTAAGATCGAAGAAGAGGGAAAAGAAGAAACCCTTAATAAATTATTTACCATGGCAATTTCTCAACTTATCGATTATTCAAGTATCGGCATAAAAAACAATACCCTCGCGAGTGTCATCCCTATTTTATCGACGGAAAAAAAGTACAATGTTGATGCGGAATATTTTACCGACCAGCTTCTTACATCAATCTCGGAAGAAAAAACATTTACCATTGTTGCCCGGGAGGAACTTCAGAAAATCCTTGAAGAGCTCGAACTCCAGCTTTCCGGAATTGTGAGTGATGAGAGTGCCGTCAAAATCGGGGCGCTCCTCGGGGCGGAAGTACTTATCACCGGTAAATTATACAGAAAAGACACGCATTACGAAATCTTCTTTAAACTCCTCCGTGTAGAGACCGGGGAAGTTTTGAGTGTCACAAAGGCCAGGCTGGAAAAAGAGTTGGGTTTATCGAAATAAAACAGTACGACAATTGTCATAGAGATACTTTGTAACATATATGTCCTGACAGCATGAATAGTTTATCCTCTCAAAACAGAGCCTTGAGTAAATGGTAAAAACCCGCTATAATACATCTATCAAAAGGACCCTATCAGGATTGGGCTTCCCTTTTCTTGCCAGTATTTGAACATTCTAACGATAAGGAGGAAGTTTTATGATTTTCGAGCAAATACAAACCGGGGGCGACAGGAATTACGGTTATCTTATTGCATGTGAAAAAGAAAAAGTCTGCGCTGTTGTTGATCCCTCTCCCGACCCGATGCCTGTTATAAAACGAATCAGTGAACTCGGCCTTAATGTTCTTTATCTCATTAATACTCATGGTCATTACGATCATACCGGCGGAAATGAAAAATTTAAGCAAAAATTCAACCTGAAGCTTATTATGCACCCTTCATCTCCCACAGCTGATATTAAAGTGGAGGATAAACAAGCCGTTAAGCTCGGAACACTCATGTTATCGTTTATTCATACCCCGGGGCATACGGAAGATTCCATCTGTATCCGGGTGGAGGATGAGCTTGTGACCGGGGATACCCTGTTTGTAGGAAAAATCGGGGGGACCTATTCCGATGCCCAGGCAGAGGTTGAATTTGAGAGTTTAAAAAGGCTCATGCAGCTTCATGACAAAACCAGGGTCTGGCCGGGACATAATTATGGTGTAAAACCATCCTCAACTATCGGTGAAGAGCGGAGGTCTAACCCTTTTATTTTACAACTCCATTCATTTGTTGATTTTTTATATCTTAAAAATAACTGGGCTGCCTATAAAAGGGAGCATGGCATACAATAGGAGTGTAAGTAAAAGCTGCAGATGACAGACTGGTTCGAAGATTGGTTTGATGATAACTATCTCAGGTTATATCATCACAGAAATAGTAAAGATGCCGAAGAGCAGGTACACCTCATTATAAAAACACTTCATCCTTCCAAAAACCAACGGATACTTGATTTGGCCTGCGGAGAAGGGAGACATTGTTTTCCTTTTCATGAAACAGGCTATATGATTACCGGAATAGACCTTTCTCCCCAGCTTATTCAGAGCGGAAAACGTAAATATCCCGATCTGGACCTTCGGCCCGGTGACATGCGGAACATTAAAGGAAAATATGATATCATTCTCTCTTTATTTACCAGTTTCGGATATTTTGATGATGACAGGGAGAATGAAGGGGTTATAGAATCAATCGGCAGGGCCTTGAATCCCGGGGGATGGTTCTGGATCGATTTTCTGAATCCCGGGTATATAAAACAAAATCTTGTGGCTGACAACGAGATCATTCTGGAAGACGGAACGAAAGTTATTGAAAAAAGATATATTGAAAATGAGACGGTAATTAAAGAGATCCTCTTCTCCGGACCGGTAAGTAAAAGCAGATACCAGGAACGGGTCAAATTATATACGAAAGAAAAGATCCGGTTGATGCTATCCGGGTCCGGGATTAATCCGGTCGGAATTTTTGGCGACTATACCGGAAGTCCATGGTCTGTGACTTCGCCGCGCACAATAATCTACGGGAGAAAAAATAATGACTAATCCCATCGTTACCGGACAACAGATCGGTCTTTTGGGTGGCCCCCTTTATACAACATATAAAGTCCTGGGGGCAATTCACTATAGCAGAATCCTCGGGACTACTCCCATTTACTGGCTTGAAACGAATGATGCGGATTTTAATGAAATTTGCAGCATCAATTTTCTTGATAAGGACAATATGCTGCGGACACTTGTATGGGATATCGACTCACAGGGGTTTTCATGCGGCTTTGTGGAAGTCGATGGAAAATTGCTCGCACTTTTAGATGCATTTTTTACTCATGTAAAGCAGACAGCACATACGGATTCCTTACGGACAATTGTATTGGATTGTTATAAAAAAGGCGTCCCTCTTGGAATTGCAACACGTGAGTTCGCCCGAAAGCTATTCCACTGGCCGGAACTTACGATTTTCGATCCTTCGGAGGATTCATTTCTTGCAGCCATACGGCCGATCCTCGAAGCAGAAGCGGCGGTTACACGGGAGGGGGATCAATGCAATTTCTTTTGCATCGATGAAAAAAAGCGGATGGCTGTTTTTAAGGAAAAAGACGGCTTTACATTCCGGGACGGAAGAAAAATAGATCTTGATAATTACAAACTGACACCCAACGTCAAAACAAGAAATGTATGTCAGGACGCATTTTTCCGGACTCATACGTACATCGCCGGACCCGGGGAAATAAAATATATTGCGGAACTCGATCCTGTGTATGAACGCCATCATATAAATAAAACAGCAGTTAAAAAGCGGATGTCCATAGAACTTATAGAACCAAAAACAAAGCGTCTTTTAAAACAATGTGCGCTTTCAATACATGATGTCATATCGATGAACAAAGACATGCTCGTAAAGCACGTTCTTGAAAGAGAAACCGGAAGCGATTTTAATGAAATCAAAAACTCTGCCACGGAAGCAACAAAGAAGTACATCAATCAACTCGATTTGCTTGGTCTGGACACAGCAGAGTTAAATAAATTTCTCCCGAATGAAATAAAAACCCTCACCGGGAAAAAAAGGGCCCGGGAAAAAGAGAGTGTACAAATTCTGCTTCAAAAAACCAGAGAACTTTCAGACCGGCTTCTCCCCTTCGGTCAAAAACAGGAACGAGTCTTTACGATTCTGTATTATATGAACCTCTACGGAGGACTCGATTTTATTACATGGTTATTCGATCACTATAATTTTGATCTACAGACAATGGAGATAGAGTATGGTTGATATTCTTGCGATTGGCGCTCATCCCGATGATGTTGAAATATCAATGGGAGGTGCAATGTGTGTTTTAAAAAAACAGGGGTATAAAATCGGTATTTGTGATTTATCCCGGGGTGAGACCGGTACGTACGGATCACCTGAAATACGAAAAAAAGAACTTGAAGCGGCGAACCGGATCCTCTCGATCGACAAACGCATCACCCTGGATCTCCCCGACGGCAATATACAAAACACAGAAGAAGCGCGGGTAAAAGTGATAGACGTTATCCGGGAATTACGGCCGGAGATCGTCTATTCATTTGTTACCGATCTCACGCGTCACCCGGACCACGCGCATGCAGGGCAGATTGTAAAAGAATGTGTCTACCTCGCCGGTCTGGAAAAAATCAAGACTCATTTTGATCCCTTTCGCCCGTCTCAACTCATTTATTTTCCGGAATTATTTATAAATCGAAAACCGGACATAGTAATCGATATAACGGAGTATTTTGAACAAAAAGTTGAAGCGATCAAAGCCTACGGGTCCCAGGTCATAAGTACTGATAAAGAAAGGGCCGAAGCAAAAACCTTTTTGCGATCCGATAATTTCTGGGATATCCTTACAACTCGCGCAAAATTTGTCGGTTCCATGGTAAGTATTAAATATGGCGAACCGTTTTACTGTGATTTACCAATAAGAGTGACAGATATGTACCGTACTTTTATTAAAGATAAATCATATAAATAAAAAGGATAAAAAAATGAGGATTGCAATTCTAAGTTATCATAAAATCGGCGGATCCGGTATCGTTGCATATGAAATCGGACGGGTAATGGCAGAAGAACGGGGTCACGAGGTCCACTTTGTTGGCCTGGAACCACCGTTCCGCCTCAAGGAAAACAACTCAAAAAACTTA
Source organism: Spirochaetales bacterium (assembly GCA_016934975.1). Lineage (GTDB taxonomy): Bacteria > Spirochaetota > Spirochaetia > SZUA-6 > JAFGRV01 > JAFGRV01. Next base: position 8,148 of record JAFGRV010000150.1, read on the forward strand.
AATTTTCATAAAGTGTGGGTCTCTGATTACCCGGTATTCAACTACCCGCCTTACGCCCTCGCCCTTGTGTCTCAATTAGCGGAATTAATCCGGGATTGTGGTATCGATGTTATCCACAGTCATTATGCATTACCCCATGCAATCGCGGCAATAATGGCCCGGGAGGTGGCAAAAAAAAATGTCAGATGTATTACGACATTACACGGAACTGATATTACAATTGTCGGTGCCCATCCGGCGATGAAAATGATTACATGCTACGCCCTGGAAAAATCCGATGTCGTTACCGCGGTTTCCGATTTTTTAAAAAAGGAAACAGAGCGGATATTCGGTGTATGTTCCAATGAAATCCGGAGAGTATATAATTTTGTGAATCCCAACACATTCCACCCGGAAATAAAATCCAGGAAAAAAGATGAATCCGGGAAAAAAGTGATTATGCATATATCAAACCTCAGACCGGTAAAAAGACCCCTCGATGTGATCCGGATTTTTCACAAGATATTCACGAAAACGGAAATTCCCTTAGAACTATGGATCATCGGAGACGGTCCGTTAAAATCGGAAATGGTATCTTTAGCCGAAGAACTCTCTATCCGGCCATATATTAAATTTTTAGGAGTAAAACATCCCGTAGGACCTTTGATTGCACAGGCTGATATAATACTCATCTCATCTCTCACAGAATCCTTCGGTCTTGCTGCTTTAGAGGCTATGGCATGTAAAGTTCCGGTAGTCGCGACAAGGACCGGAGGTTTACCTGAAGTAATCGAAGATGGGATCTCCGGTATGCTTTTTGATGTGGGAGATATTGATGTTGCCGCCGACAAATCATTGCAGCTCTTAACGAATAAAAAATTGAATTCCTGCATTAAAAAAGAGGGATTGCATGTGGTATCGAAAAAATTCAATTATAGAGCTATTGTCGATGAATATGAAACATTATACAAAGCATAGAAATACCCTATCCTGATACTTTCTCTTAATTAATCGATGCATTTCTACTCTGCTATTCGCTGTTTAATCCATGAACCGGTTGTTGTTAAATCTCCCTTTGCCCAGGGGCCGGTAATGGACACACCGGGCTTCAGGATAGCGGAAGCATCATCCCTGTTACAAAATGACCAATTTATCCAGCTTATTCTATTTGAATTCAACAAACTCACCCAGGTGTTGGCTTCATCAAAATTATTAAAAGTTACGTCATAATCACAAGCGCTCCATTCAGTAGCGATAATAGGAAGCCCCTTGTTCAGCGCATATCGCACATTATCCCGGTATGTCTGTTGATGCGAAGCCGCATAAAAATGGAGGGCGTACATAATATTAGTGTACCCGTGAAGCGGGTCATCTGCAGCAATATGAACATCCTGACTCCAGTTGGGGGTTCCGACAATAATGATATTTTCATTTGAGTCCGAATCATTCTTACGAATAGCAGGAATTACCTGGTTTACGTACTCTTTTATTACCGGCCAATCCGTATACTCAGGTTCATTACATATCTCGAATAAGACATTCGGGTATTTCCCATATCGTCCCGACATCTCGGTAAAAAAATCAACCGCAGCTGCGGTAAAATTGGTCGGATTATTATGAATATGCCAGTCGATGATAACATAAATTCCGGCAGAGATCGCATCATCCGCCATATCGCAAATTATGGCCTTTATTTCTTCTTTATGTGCAAGATAACCGTTCCAGAAATCACCATTTTTAAAATCTTCTACGTACATAGCCAGACGGACAATACTAATGGACCATGTCTCTGCAAGATTAGGTATTGTCTGATTAATTGTAACAGGATACCATTGAGGTCCATGAGTATTCACACCTCTCAATTGAATCGGCTCTCCCGATTGATTACATAAATTCGTTCCGATAACCCGGAGATTTCCGTGTTTATCGACAACATTCGTTGTGTGAAAATTATTTATATTCCCGTTCACGGCCTCGGACTCACCTAATCCCGTAGGAGTATAGGCAATTTCATCGGTAATCAAGAGTTTATCGAAGCGTGCGCCATCTTCACAATACGCAAAAGTTAATGTATGAGTTCCCTGTGTAAGATTATAATCACCGGCAACAGCCCATCCCCATTGAGTAAAATTGCCGATATTGTCCCATTTTTTCCATGGTCCGGAATCCACGTTTAACCAGAACGAATCATCGTTGGGCGTCGGGGTTTTAACCCGTGCCCAGATACGGTATTGGGCAGTGCTTGTGATTCCAAACTGATAAACCATATGTCCATCCGACGGAGCAGAATTAATAGAATTCCTCCCGCTGCTGACTTCAAAATAAATCTCGCCGGAAGCAGTATCGTTCGGGGAATTATCTGCATAACTGTCACTCTTTAATATCTGCGGTTTATATACTGCGCCGCTTTCCGCTTCTATCCAGATAAAATTACCACCTATTTCTGCCGGCTCAAAATCGATCCATCCTGCGTATCCCCCGGGCATATGAAAAACATTTACATGATTGTTATTGACAAGAAATTCCACGGCTTCCGAACTATCGCTATTCTCATCTCCGTAAACAATGACAGGTTTTGCAGGTAACTCATTATGATGGGCAGCGAGATATCCATTGTCCAGGGGCATATTTATCGCGCCCTCTATAGAACCTTTATTAAATTCAGCTGCACTGCGAATATCAAGAAAAAGGAAATCCGCTTCCTTCTCGAATATCTCCTTCCCTTCCTCCAGAGTAATATCTTTCACAATTTCCGAAGCTGGCAATTTACTGAGGTGCCCTACTATAAGTTGAGAAATTAATAAAGCATCGACAACATTAATCTTATTGTCAAGGTTTACATCAACATTATCTATATCAAAATTCGGCGGATTCAAATGTATATAATATTGCGAAATAAGAAGGGCATCGACGAAATTGACAACATAATCATTATTACTATCACCGGCAAGTTGTGCCCACAGAAGAGCAGGGAGTATACAAAGTAAAAAAATGATGATAAAAAGCATTTTTATTGATTTAACAGAAATAATACATAAAATTTTCTTCATTTGATTTGACATTTTTTTAATTCTCCTGCTTTTACATTTATATTTATATTAAGTTTTAAAAGTCTAGGATCGTTATAATAATTATGTTAGCATCTTTTTAATTTACATTATATTACCATTCGGTTCTTCTATTTTATAAAACCTCCCTATTATCTATAGTATATTATAATTTTTATGCTGTCAAATGTTTTTCATCGATTGACAATATTATTTACCACCATTTTTCCGGTTTTCTATCAATATATCCGTATATATCAATAGAAATGATTCCTTTTTTATACTCATTGACACAAAACCAATAGTAAATTAGAATTGTGTAATTGGCCAAAAAACAGGTTTGATAAAACCACATATAGAATAAATATATTGTGAAAAAAAAACAATCAAAGACCATACTATATAAATTTCCTGATATAAATAAACGAAACACTTTCATCGATATCCTTAAAAAAGAGTATATCATTCATGAAAAAAACCTTGAAGAATATCAGGTCTCTCTTTACGATACATTTGACTGGCGGCTTTTTAAGAATAATCAAAAATTACTTCTCATGAATAAAACACTTACCCTTACAAAGCTTTTTGATTCAATTCCACTTATAACAGAACCGGCAACCCACCACAAAAAAATAGTCCGTTATCGTGAAAAAAGTCCCCTCTTGAGCGCCATTTTGTCTATCATAAAAACAAGAGCACTTCTCCGACACACCAGTATTTTAATGAAATCCCGCATTTTGTCTCTTCAGACTCCTGAATCTGAAGAGACAATGTATCTTGAAATTATAGAGTTAACACTCCTTTCCGGTCTTCGTTATCATCCCAAAGCATTTCTCCTTGCTGCAATTCCCGATACATCACAACAGGAATTCAAATCTTTTTTCAGGGCAATAGAGTCAATGTGTATACGTAAAGGAGTCAAACAAGATCTCTATTTCCATATACTTGCCCTCTCGAAGATTAAACCCGGAAATTATTCAGGGAAATTAAATTCAGAGCTATTGCCGCATATGACAACAGAAACAGGATGCAGAATTATTTTAGGGGGCCTTCTTCATATTATTATGCAGAATGAAAAGGGTATAAAAAAAAATATCGATCCGGAATTCCTCCATGATTTTAGAGTTTCTATCCGTAAAACACGGTCACTCCTTTCGCAGGTGAAAAAAGTATTTCCCAAAAAAGAACTTACACAATTTCGTACTTATTTTAAAAAGCTGGCAAAACTGACAAATGAGCCGAGGGATATCGATGTGTTCCTTATAAAAATGAAAGAATTCTCCGGCATTTTACCGGAACACATACAAAAAGGGCTCATCCCACTGTGTACTTATCTCAGGAAAAAACAGACTGTGTCATACACACAACTCAAAAAGGAACTTGAATCAGAGGTCTATAAAACTCTTTTAAAAAAATGGTACATTTTCTTAAATACCCCGACAAAATCCGAAGTAAAACCATCAAAGGCTGATATAAGTGTTTATAAAACAGCACAAAAGAGCATAGGAGTACAATATCAATATCTCACTTTTTCCGGCCTCCTTATTCATGAGAACTCTCCTCCGGAGGCTTTACATTCGTTACGTATCGAATGTAAGAAACTCAGGTACCTTCTGGAATTCTTTATGTCACTTTTTCCCGCACCGATTATGAAAAAAATCATCTCCGGGTTAAAACTTTTGCAGGATAATCTGGGGACATATCAGGATCTTCAGGTTCAGCAGGGGATGTTATGTACTGCTTTCGAGGATATAAAAAAAATCTCCAAACCTCTTAAAGAAACCGGGGAAGCACTTATCATTCTCACGGAACATTTAAAAAAAGAAGAAAAAGAAATACGTGTGAATTTTGACACTATTTTCAAATTATTTACGAGCGATGAGATCCGGTCATATTTTCTTTTTATATGCAGATCCGATTCAATGAACCGGATGCCTTCTACGGGAACAGCAGAGCTCTAAAATCCATCCACTATTCCGAGGTTTATCATATTCTTCTTAAAAGCATTTGACAATCGTTGCAACAATCATTAAAATTTTATTCGAAAGGAGATTTATAATTTGAAACAACTCATCATAGTGCGCCACGCAAAGGCGATGAAAAGAAAAGAAGGTTTGCCTGATTTTGTGCGGTCCCTTACAAAGAAAGGGGTAAAACAAGCAAAAAATATGGTAAAGAAACTTAAAAAGCAACGAATAATACCGGAAGTTTTTATTTCAAGTCCTGCAAACAGAGCTCTTGAGACTGCCCAGTATTTCGCTAAAGAATTTAATTTTTCCGGAAAAAAGATTATTTTAAAAGATGAACTCTATGGTCCTCTTTCCGAACAGGATTTTTTAACGATTGTTAAAGAATTAAATAACAATCTTGGTTCGGTTATTTTTTTCGGTCACGATCCGGTAATTTCGTCTTTTGTTAAGTTTTTGACTAAAGACATGAAAGAGGATATGCCGACATGCTCAATCGCTGTAATTGTATTTAAAAAAGAGACCTGGAAAGAGATAGCGAAGGGACAGGGAGAAATCACCTTTTTTGACTATCCGAGACGAAATGCAAAACATTATGCAGAATTGAAATCGACAGTTGAACTGGAGGTCTTTAATCAGCTTATGACTATCTTTAAAAAAGTCGATCCCCAGGTTACACAAATAAATGAAAAATCCGTAAAAACCTGGGCAAAAGAGACTTCCGGAAAATTTATCGACATGTTGCGGCTTTTCAAAAAAAAGGAAAACCGCAAAAACAAGATATCCGGAAAAATAATGCAAAAAAAGGAAAAAATTGTAGAAAAACCGATTCCCATACAGGCGAAAACAATACAAACTACCGGAGAGCAGGAGAAATCGCAAACATAAATACAAAAAAAAACTCAATTTCTTAATAGTTTTGCGTACAACAAAAAATGATTGTTAATAAAAAGATACATACATTTCTTGTACCTAAAGAAATAAGCTGGCTCTCTTTTAACGATAGAGTACTTCAGGAAGCTGCAAATCCCGAAGTGCCATTAATCGAACGGATAAAATTTTTAAGCATCTTCTCTTCGAATCTGGATGATTTTTTTAAAATAAGAGTTGCCACTCTTAAACGCCTTGCGAAACTTGGAAAAAAGGCCTTTCGGCTTATCGGTCATGATCCCAGGGAAATTCTGGAAAAAATACATTCTTTTGTGCTCACCCAACAAGAGGAATTCAATACGATCTATGCTCATATATTACAGGAGTTGGCAGAAAGAAACATACACATACTCAATGAAAAAGAACTCACAAAAAATCAGGGTATATTTGTAAAAGAATACTTTAAAAAAATTGTACGTCCGAAACTTATCCCCATTATGATAGATCAGGTAGATAGATTTCCCGATCTAAAAGAAAAATCCATATACCTCGCTGTCCGGCTCTCGAACAAGGATTCGTCGGAGCAGGCAAAATACGCCCTCATTGAGGTACCCACAGGTATTATCTCACGATTTCTTATCCTTCCCCCTCACGGAGGTAATCAGTATATCATTCTCCTCGATGATGTCATCCGGTACGGATTAAACGAAATCTTTGCTCTGTTTCATTATAACACCGTTGAAGCATATACAATAAAATTAACAAGGGACGCGGAACTTGATATTGAAGATGATGTTTCCCAAAGTATGATTAAAAAAGTTGCAAAAAGTTTGAGGCAGAGAAAAGAGGGAAATCCCGTACGATTTATTTATGATGAAACGATCCCCGAGGATCTGCTTAATTTTTTAATAAAACAACTCGATCTTACACGGGCAGATGCACGCATCCCCGGTTCCCGGTACCATAATTTTAAAGATTTTATGAACTTTCCGGATTTTAATATCCACGAATTAAAATACGAACCCTTTCATTTTCTCCCTCAAAAAGATACTGCCCGGAATAATATACTTATAAAAACAATACGGACACGGGATATTTTACTTCATTATCCATATCAATCATTCCATTATGTCATCGATCTTTTACGCGAGGCATCAATTGATCCCAAGGTGCTCTCTATCAAGATAACTCTTTACAGGGTGGCAAAACAATCGAGTGTTATTAATGCCCTTATAAATGCGGTAAAAAATGGTAAACAGGTAATGGTTGTTCTGGAACTTCAGGCCAGATTCGATGAAGAGGCAAATGTGAAGTGGGCAAACGAACTCCAGAGCGAAGGGGTGAAGGTGCTTTATGGTGTTCCGGGACTAAAAGTTCATTCGAAATTATGTCTCATTACACGGAATGAAAAAGGACGGTTTGCGTATTATGCAATCATCGGTACGGGTAATTTTAACGAAGATACTGCAAGCTCATATTCAGATCATAGTCTTTTTACCGTAGATAAACGACTGACAAAAGAAGTTATTAATATTTTTGATTTTTTTGAGCATAACTACAAAATCAGCAGTTTTAAACACCTCCTTGTCGCACCTTTTACTATGAGAAAAAAAATCATAAAACTTATTTCCACCGAGACTGAAAACGCGGAAAAAGGTGAAGAAGCATATATAATTCTTAAACTAAACAATCTTGTTGATTCAAAAATTATTATTGCTCTTTATAAGGCAAGCCAGGCCGGGGTAAAAATTAAATTGATAGTCAGGGGCATGTTCGCGCTTATGCCGGGGATTCCGGGGGTAAGTCAGAATATTCAGGCAATCAGCATTGTCGACCGCTTTTTGGAACATTCACGCATATTTGTTTTCTGTAATGGCGGGAATGAAAAATACTACATCTCTTCTGCCGATTTAATGAGGCGGAACCTGGACAGAAGGGTCGAAGTTGCATGCCCGATATATGACAAATCAATACAATATGAAATACAAACCTTTCTCGATATCCAATGGGCGGATAATATAAAAGCTCGTGTTATAGATCCGGACTTTAACAACCTTATACGGGATAATAACTCGGATAAAAAGATCCGGGCGCAGTGGGAGATTTATGAGTATCTTAAAAGTAAAGTTGAACATATAAAAGAAGACTGATTTTTTTCCATCTGTGTCATTTACTTTCATCTCACTATTATAGTATAAAGAGTGAGTGAAACGCATACTGTCAATCGCCATATTTTTGTCCTCTCTTTTAATTTTATCTGCTTATTCTATCAATAATCCGCTTATTATTGGTAAAACGGCACTCACGATAGATGTTGATACAGGGGAAATTATTTTCGCAAAAGATATGGATAGACGAATGTATCCCGCGAGCACAACAAAACTTGTCACGGCTCTGCTCCTGGCAAAATCGGCATCCGGAGATGATATTCTTACCTACAGTGCAAAAGCAAAGGAATCATATCCTTACAGACTTGATCCACCGGTTGGAACAGAGATAAAAGCCTCGGACGCCATGGACGTACTCCTTCTTTTTTCCGCGAATGATATTGCGTATATGATTGGCGAACATCTCGCCGGATCAATAGATCGATTCGCAGATCAGATGAATGAGTATGTCAATTCATTAGGTTTATTACATACCCATTTTAGCAATCCCAGCGGATTACATTCACCGGATCATTACAGCACTGCATATGATTTAAGTGTCCTTGCGAGAAAGGTATATTCATATCCATGGATTATGGAAACAATCGGAAAGAAAGAAAGTGTTATCCGGTTAAATAATATCCCCCGGACAGTCAGGAACAGAAATAAAATGTTGCTCCAAAAGGGTTGTATCGGCGGAAAAACAGGCTGGACTCCGGAAGCAGGCCGCTGCCTTGTCGCCCTCTTCCAACGGGAAAAGAGAAATATTGTCGGTATTGTCCTTGCTTCGGAATATGGCCCGGATGATACTGCGGTTTTTGCAGATATGGAAACGATAATAGACTACAGTTATGAAGCAAAAAAAGAAATCATCATCAAAGCCCCGTCTATTGTAAAAACAATCCCCATTTCCTTTAAATTAGTTCCTTTGGCAGGACCTGTGATAACAAGACTCTTAAGCCTTCAAATAAAAGAACCTATAACAGCATACCCCAAAGGTGATCCGATTCAAATCTCCTTTACGGTTTTCCCTATTAATATTTTACAGATTGATAAAAAAAAGCCCCAGGGGATTATCACAATAAAACAGCGGGAGCATAGTGAAACCTATAATCTCTATCCCACAATTTCATCAAATGATATTTTACGACTGGATATTCTTCCTTTTTATACCGCAGTCATTGCGATCTCATTTATACTCATTTTGATAATTATTATGACTACCATGTTAATAAGAAAAAAATGAACATGAATCTGGTGCCGGAAAATGTCAGACTCTACACAGTCGAATATATCAACATAAAAAAGAAATCGAAGGCCTATTTTATTAATTTTTTTAATAGATTATCCAGCCTGGATTTTATTCCGGTATTTATCCCGATTCCCGGAATAGAATGAATCAATTTTCTTAAAAACTGCAAAGTATTAACCACCACCGAATGGGATTCCCGCTTTGGTTCCACACGAATTACAGGTTTAAAACTTTTCTCGTGTTCGATCTTCTCCGGATCCTTCCTGTCAGGTTCTCCGGTGTGTGTAGTCTGCTTACGCGTATTTCCCGTAAAAACATCATCATCCTTCTGTTCTTTTTTTGAGCCATTCTTTAAAAACTCTTCTTCCAGGACAAGGTCATTCCGGAGGTCTGCTTTCTCTATACGGACAGGTTCCTTTGAAATAAACATATCCTTGTTATTTTCTATTTTTTGTTCAGAGCTGTTTTCCCGGTTTTCTGTCTTTCCTTCACCGTACAAATCTTCTTTTTCTTCAATTATCGTGATTTCATTCACGGGAAGAGTATCAATAGGTTTTTTATCTTCCGTTATTTTCGTCGGATCAAAGGGAGGAGAATGAGTGACCTTGTCAAAAAGGGTATTAATATATTCCAGCTTTCTTTTATCCTCGGGGATTTTTATGTCCTTTTCCGCAGCGAGTTTTTTTCGAATATTGTGAAAGAAATCCTTTAATCGCTCCCGGGTGGACTTTTTTCTTTCCGTCTGAGAGTCGGATCCCTTTTCATGGGGCTTCTTTTTCCGGGGAACACGCTTTTTTTGAGCAGGAAGATAAAATGCCGGAAAGGGACCCGGGTGTTTTTTTTCCTTCAAGGCTTCGGAAATATTTTTTAAAACATTAAGAAGCGTTTCATTCGACGTATCTTTATCCGCAGCGGTTTCTGCTCTTTCATTCATAAGATTATCAAGCTTCTTCGAAATAGTATCAAACATATCCTGTGACATATTCTTTTCACCGGTTTTACTATTTTCTTTTCGCTTAACATCTGACAGATCGTCATCAACCTTTTTATTTACTTCTAATGGCAGATCCGGATACTCGTTTTTATCTGCTTGTTTCCTTTTGTTTTCTCTCTCTCTTTCATTTGTGGTTTTCTCGTTATTTTCCTTCTCTATCTCATTTCCCTCGCCGCTTTCCTCTTCATGTGCTCTGTTCGTTTTTCTTTCCTTCTCTGTCTCAGCTCCCTCGCCGCTTTCCTTTTCATGTGACTTTTTATCGCCGATCTGCCCGGGAGGGTCCCGACGTTCTTTTTGTTTCACTCTTCTTTCCGGCAAATTATCATAAAGATCCTGATTTCTTAACAGATCCGTGAGAGGGAAAGGTTCGGCATCTTTTATCTCGACAACAGGAGATGGTTTCTCCTCTACCACCTTTTGGACTTCTATTATTTTTATCTGCTCCAGGGTTTCTTTTACAGGAATAATGGGCTCTTTTCCCCCTGTTTTCATAATAGTATCTGCATCATCTCCATTTGAGAGTGAATCTCCATCTACCCCGGATTTATTGAATCCTCCCTTATCAAAGGCAAAATCATCCAGATGTGCTATTTTTTTATTCAGTTCTATCTTAAACTCTTTTTCATATTCCTTTGTCGCCGATTCATAAAGGCGAATTAATGCACCCAGGCTCCCCATATCGGTTTCATTTTGCCGTGTTCCCTGCAATGTGATGAGTTTATCGATGACTTCGATTGCTTTTCCGGATGCCCCCATTTCTTTGTAAGCTTTTGCAAGATAATAATATGGTTTTACAATATTCGGTTTTTTTTCAATTATCGATTCAAATACTTTGACAGCTTTCTCCGGGAAACCTTGTTTAAAGTATAATTCTCCCAGGAGTAATTGGGCATTCATATCATCGGGATTAAAGGATAAAAATTTTTTCACTTCGGCTTCCGATTTACTAAACTCATTTTTATCGTTCAGAAGAACCGCAAAGTCCAGATGAAAATCCGTCATATCGGGATCTGTTTGAGAGAGTCTGGTATAGCACTCATTTGCCGCGGTATAATTGCCCATACGAAGATAGAGATTGCCTAAAGCGCGTAAGGTATCACTATGGTCCGGGTGATGTTGTAAGATAAAACGGAACTGTTCTTCTGCCCGGTCATAAGTCCCCATGGCAGTATAAATTGATGCCAACCGGAAATGTGCAGGAATATCCTCCGGTTTTTTTTGAACAAGAGTCTCTATTGTTGCCGAAGCACCCTTTAAATCCCCCTGGTCTTCCAATAAAGTTCCAAGATTAAGGTGGGCGTTTTTATAATCCGGATCCAGTTGAAGGGCCTTGTTGTAAAAAAATTTCGCTTTTTCAGGATTCTTTACTTTACCGTATTCAATCCCCAGATTATTAATCGCCTTGACATTTCCCGGGTCTATTTTTAATATATTACGGAATGTATTGATCGATTGATCATGCTTTGATAATTTACTTAATACCACCCCGAGATTAAGTAAAGCATCATCCCATCCCGGTCTCCTCTTTAATGCAGATTCAAACTCTTCCTTCGCTTGTATTAATTTGTTCTGTTTTTCATAAATGATTCCCAGGTTATAATGAAGCCGGGGATTATTTTCATCTGCTTCCAGACCTTCCTGATACACTTTCCCCGCTTCTTCATAATTCCCCTGCATTTCAAATATTGTTCCCAGGTTATTGAAGGCAGGTATGAATCCCGAATTAATCGAAATAGACTTCTCATACTGAGTAATCGCCTTTGTGAGATCTCCTGTTTCCTTATAAACATTTCCGAGATTATAATAAATATCAGGCCGCCGGGGTTCCAGGAGAAGAGCTCTGTTTAAAAATGCCAGGGCTTTTTCATATTCTTTTAGATTTTTATAGACAACACCAAGATTATTACATGCTTCGACATTATCCGGTTTTATATGAAGAGATTGCTTATAGAAGCGAATGGCTTTTTGTAATTTCCCGGTTCGCTCATAGACATTCCCCAGAAGCATGAAAGGCAGGGAGTATCCGGTTTTTACGGAGATAACTTTTTTAAGAAGAGATTCGGCAAGACCATATTCCCCGATTTTCATGGCGTTTTTTACTCGTACCAGGCTCTCCTCGATGGTCATCAATCTCACTCCATTCTCCACTGAACATTAGTGTAATAATCCTGAAGGCCGGGCATGGACTTCTTTGGAAAAGATACTTTTATGAGGAATATCGGAACTATCATATGCGACAATTGTAAAATAGTAGATCTTACCGTTTTCCAATCCCGATATTTCATATTCAGTCACATTCCCTGCATTAATCGGCGAGGTTTTATCTTCCGGACCCGAACTCCCTTTCCCATAATAATAGCCGGACCTTTCTCCGTAATATATTTCATATCCGGCAACATCCTGATAATTCACTTTTTTCCAGTACAGCGTTACTTTTTGATTACCCGCAATCGCAAAAACTTCCGGCGGAGGGGGCGGAGGTAAATCCGGTTCATAGGTGATTGTCATACTTGAAAGCAAAGGCGATTCAGATTGATCTCCATTGGGAAATAATTCTATAAGAAGCTGTAAATATCTTCCCCTGGTCCCGGGATCAAATACCTGTCCCGGATTAAACTGTACCCATTCTCCCCCGAGATCATCCCACAGATGCAACACATCGGCAATCCGATAGTAAAAGTAGATGTCCGTTTCTGCCGGTTTCGTATAGACGGCAGAGATTTTCTTGAGGGATGAACCGGTATGTTTTGTATCAAAGACCTTGCTTATTCCGACTCCCTTTATCCCTTCATATTTCTGACGTACTAACTTTTCACTGAATTCGGCAGACAGGGAGAATTCATCAATTAATCCGGTAAAATATTCTCCGATCTTCACTTCCCCGGAAAATATTTCACCGATATAAGGAAGATGTACTGTCCCTTTTCCATTATCATTCCCGGTGGTATAAAGAATCGCTTCGGGAATTCCATCAACAAGATATTCCAATAAACCTACAGCACTGTCATATCTGAGCATGTGATGATGCCACTTCCGGGGGAGAAGGGGAGTTAAACCTTTTAAGGAAAGGTAACTCTCTTTTCCGGAGGATGACAAAAAAAAGTTTTTAAATTCCCACAGGCAGGTACGGTCAGATAGAGTGCATCGCAGTGATTGGTTCCGGATTTCCCGGTCTATAAGCCGTGAACCACTCCATGAAAATATAATTTCACTATCATTAAGGGTAACCGGTTGCATCCGGAATTCTAAGGTAAAATCACCCCATAATGTTCCTGCGGCAAAAAGAGCATTCTTTCCGGGTTTCAGAACAAGTGAATATTTCTCTCTCTCGAATAATCCGCTCCCTTTTCCGAATATTGAATCTTTATCTGAAATCATAATTTTTTTGCCTGAAATTATATAATTCCCGGCTTCATCTGCCAGAGGGATTGAATTAAAATGGATTAAAAGATCCGTAGAGGGTCCGGCCGTACCTTCCGCATCGCTTAAGGCAAGATCAAAGGTATCCCATTTCCCCGGTTTTTTTATTATCTCCGTAAGAGAAATAAAATCCTTCCAATTATCTTCCCGGCCCAATACAATTTCCTGCTCAAATCCATGAACTACAGCCGGATAGAGGAGGAAAGAAAGAATTATAATGACTCTATGTCGATACTTTATTCTTTTCATAGTTTTATGATACATTATCGGAATATTTTTGAGCCTTTTAAAGAGGGGGATGATTTTTATAGAGAATTAAATGCGTGTATTAAGAAATAAAGCGACTATCCCGTACCCCCGTTACAATAAGAAGAATATCACTAAAAAAGACAAGATGCAATAGAATTCGTCCATCCCCTGTTAAATTCGAACCGGGAATATTCAAACTAATAAAATTAACCCTGGAACAAATCGATCTCATTACAGACATTTTATTAAAAAAAATCAATGAAGCTATGAAAGGGGGTGAATAATCACAGCATGCCGTTCATTATCCAAAAGAGGAACATCAATCTTTATAATCTCCATGGAAAACCTGGCGGAATCGAGTTTCGCAAGTTCTTCATCAATCTTATCCCTCCGGCCTTTATATATGAC
>JAFGRV010000151.1 GCA_016934975.1 Spirochaetales bacterium
CCTTTTTCATATATTCTTTATAAGAATCTCCATATTTCTCTGAACAATATTTTTTTTCGGCTAACGTATCAATATGCATATTTACCATCATAAGTACGAGAGGAACTCTTTTTAATTATCTTTTCTTTTTACCCTTTATCTACTCCTTCCGGAAGACAAGGAAATATTTTTCCGCCGACCCGTTGACAATAAACAGGTGGGTATCTGTCGTTGCCATATCCCGAATGTCGTGATACTCCAGTGTGAGTGTATCGAGGAGCACGGGGGCAGCGGGATCGGTTGTGTCTGCGACAAGAACGCCTTCCCGGGAACCGATAAGGGTATATCCGGTGTCAAGAAAAAGTGAAGTCGCCAGGTTTGTTGGTATTGATTTTGGGAGGGTTCCAAGAACCACGGGAGCTGCCGGATCTGATTGCACATCAAATAAAGTGAGAATTACAGTAGATTGCCCCCCGGCCTGGTAAAGCACATTGTCTTTTATTATCAACTCCTCCGTGTCATCCCCCATAATTTCTCCAAGGACTTCCGGGGACAGAGGGTCGCTCACATCGATGATATGAAAACCACTCGCGTAATAGGGAACCGCAGTATACGCATAATTACCAGTCACTGCTAATGAATTGGAGGATTGGGCGCGGTATGCTTCTGTCATAAACCGTAAAACTCTGCTTATTGTTTCAGGTTGATATGGATTTGAAATATCAATGAGAGTAAGATAGTAATAATTTTCTGTGACATAGAGGATATTATCCTGGATAACAAGGTCGATAGCCGGGTCTGTTGTCGGGATCTCTGTTATCACCGAAGCATTGGCAGGATTTGATAAGTCGATTACCTTTACACCACCATCACCATCGGCAAGGTAGCCAATTGTATTATTAATGACAATATTATGCGCACACTCTGTTTGTATTGTCCCGGAAATCACCGGTGTTGCAGGATCTGATACATCAATAATCCGGATGCCCCGGATGTTATCTGCGAGAATTGCGTAATTATCTTTTATAGCGATACCTTCCGTTTTGCCTGATCCATTGAGTTCATAGACTAATTCCGGAGGCCCGGGAGCTGCCATGTCAAAGATCCGGATGATTCCGCCATCTGCATGTAAGTTTTGTGTTAAAATAAGAAAATTTTCATGATTCACCATGGTATAGGATGAGTAAGGGAAGGAGATGGAATCCATCTGTACCGGGGCTGATGGATCAGATATATTAAATGTTTTTAGGGAAAATCCCCGGGAGCTGTTAATAAGAAACAGGAGGTATAGTGTATTTCTATAAAAAGCAAATGCCCTCATGTCCTGTCCCGTATTATAGGACCCCAGGAGAACCGGGCTGCCCGGGTCTGTGTTATCATATATATGAAAATCATAGGCTTCGAAAATATAGAGTAAATTATTATATGTCGTATAGCTTCTCAGATCCGCCACTGAGATTTCATCAACAAAGACGGGTGAGAATGGATTTGATATATCAACTATATACACCGTGTCCCGGGAAGGGTACTCCCGTATGTAAAGAAAATCACCGGCAATAACAAAATCTTCCGGTGTAAAATCGATGGTGAAGGATGAGATAATAACCGGCAGAACAGGATCACTCATATCGTATATGATGATTGATGCTTCCCCCGGTCCATAACCATAATTACCATGACGAGCCATGTCGGGGAAAATATTTTCATCACTTATGGGAATCGTACCGGGATTTTGAGGATCCGTCATATCGAGGTAAAACCAGGTATTATTACGGAGATAGATATCATCCCCAACCCTCAGAATATCGGTTGTTGTGTTATCATCAAAAAGTTCAACATCTTTTATAAAAGCAGGATCGGAAAATTCTGTTACATCCCATATTTTAAGGTATGGCGGGGCACACATATAAATGTAATGACCGTAAACAATGGTTTTTTTCCAATTGGACCGGCAGCCGGACCCGGTTTCCAGTCCGGATTCAAAGGTAAACAAGGCTGATCCCGGGGTAGGGTACGGTGTGGAAGTTGTTGCCGGCGGGATTGTCGACGTTGGTGCCGGGGTATTTACCGGGAATTCGGTAATAAGTCCCACATAATATTGAGCAATAAGGAGTGCGTCAATAATATTTCTTTCCCCATCCAAATTAACATCCGCAGCATCATAATTCCAGGCGGATGGGGTTAAGTCCACAGAATATTGGGCAACCAGCAGGGCATCGATGATAGTGATAGCACCGTCGCTATTAACATCCCCGATAGTACCTGATGCCTGGGTAAAACCGGAAATCGCCATCATCATAAATAATAAGCATAAAAATACCTTTGCTGTTGTCTGAGTCGATACAAGGTTTCTCATCTTTTTCCTCCAAATTTTTAAAATAATTCTTTTTTATTAATTATCGGATTTTTGCATGAGGCTGCATTATTTTAAATGATAGCTGAACTTATAATCCTTCCCGCGGAAAAACGTATTTCTTCCGCCATTTGCACTTATTTTACAACATAATGGTAAGCTGCGCTACAAAAATATTTACAGAAATCTACCAAAATTCCGGGTCCACAATGATGGCGATTATCTTCATTTCGCTGCCGTATTTTGGACAGAGTAATGGATCTACACCATATACCTTGTTAAGTGCCCACCCGGCTTCATTGAGAAGCATATCGATAAGGTACCGACTGGTTTCGTCTACTGTTGCGGAAACCGGGATTTTTTTAAATCAGCTTTTATTGGATAAAGGGTTTGTGAGATAATATTATGTATCAGGGAATAATCCGTTTCCATCCATAGTAAAATTTCTCTTCGCCATAAATTTTAGGTGACAAATAACCCGAATAAATGTCGTTTTTCCCCAAAATGTGTCATAGTGATACAATTGTACCGGAAGCAAAACCGAAATTTTTTTCCCGAAATGTTCCCCTATATAACTTCTTGTATTATAAAGAATTAAAGAACTGGATTTTTTGATTGACA
>JAFGRV010000152.1 GCA_016934975.1 Spirochaetales bacterium
AACTATTATCATATTCATATAATTTGTATTAATACAAAAATATATCTTATGAGAAAGATATCTTTTTAAATAAGGAGCGTACTATGAACAACAAATTATGGGCACCAGTGGTTCTTATTATCCTGCTGTTTGTACTCACTTCGGTACCAAGTTTTACGGAGGATAAATCTCTTAGCCTTGAATCTAAGATTTTAGAAAGCTTTGAAGACGATCCGGTAACCGGAGAAACCCTTCTTTCGCGCTGGATAGTGCGACCAAGTAAATTTGTGAAAACATATATCGACTTAAACGACAACAAAGAGAAAAAAGATTTACGGATAGCGAGGGTTAATACATGGCCTCAAGCCCTTCATGGAAAAAATAAAGAAGGACTTCCTTTGTATTGTCTCGGATTTACGACATCTTTTACCAGAAAGGGTTATAATTACGTAGAAATAATGCCCTCCCGGGAATATGACCCGCAAAAAGATGTTCGTGAGTTTATTGAAGGTAAGGATAACGAAGGAGATGTTGTTTTTACAAAATGTGATAAAAAATGGGTTTCCGACCGGGAAAAGATAATTTACGTCGATCAGGCCGGGAAGGAGTGGGTTTCCGACCCGATTGTATTTGAGGGCAGAACAAAAGCTCTGAGTGTATGGGCGTGGGGAGCCAATTTCAATTATTATTTTGAAGTACATCTTGAAGACCACCGGGGTATCGTACATGTTCTCCCTCTTGGGGACCTTACCTTTACCGGGTGGAAGAATTTAACCATTGAGATCCCATCAGCTATACCACAGGCCGAAAAATATATACCGAAACTCAGACGCCTCAAACTCATAAAGTTTATGGTATGGACCCGTCCGGATGAAAGAGTTTCCGGTTTTTATATGTATCTTGATCAGATCAAGATATTAACAGATATCTTTGAAACCAGGTATGATGGGGATGAATTAGAGGACTCACAAAAGATTCAGGAAATCTGGGGCGAGTGTTATTAAAGGAAGGAGCTAAAAGAAATGAAGAGAGTATTTTTTCTTTTTTTTATAGTAATTATCGTTGGCAACTTCTTGTGTGCGCAAGACAGAGAAGTTTTAGGGGATCGTGCTCAGCAAATTCTCAAAGAAATAACTGTAGAGCAATTTGAAGATCCCGGTTTCTGGTATGGAGCTATTCCCGGAGATATGGGTGTTATCATGCTCAATACCAGGGAAGGAAAACCGGTTGAACTTCAGGAGGGAAGTGATACGCGGTTGGAAGAGGATTCAAAATATAATCTTCCCCCGGGCAAACATGTTCTCGGTGTTAAGGTTCAATTCTATAAACGTGCTGTCACTAGTTTTGCAATATATCCTGTCCGGCCGATCCCGATTGAAGGCATTACAAAAAGGATTTCCGTGTGGATTGCCGGAAGAAACTTTCGACATACCCTCAATATAATAGTCGAGGATTACTTTGGTGTACGCCATGAGCTTACCTTGGGTCAGCTCACCTTCAGGGGATGGCAAAAACTCTCGGTTACGATTCCCGGGACAATAGTCCAGGACGAGCATCACTTTACGAGCAGGTCCGGACTCAAAATAGTCGGATTTAGCATTGATTGTGATCTCATGGAATCGTATGGTACCTTTTATATGTATTTTGATGATATCTCGGCAGAAACCGATTTATTTGCAGAAGAATACAAAGACAGGGATGATATTCCGGATAACTGGTAAAGGTTACTTTGTAACCTTTACCTTGTAAAGTTTACTTTGTAACCTTTACCTTGTAAAGTTTACGAGATAAAATTGATCTTAATCTTTTTATCCGTTTTAAAAAGGGGTTGTCCGGAAAGTGGAGAGAAATCAACTTATCAGGATAACCCGCTTATTATTCTTTTGACCGTTATATATTTTACCCTTTTTTTATTGTCGGTTTTATTACATAGAGAAAAAGTGTCAAAACACTAATGCTCTCACCAGACTGGTAAAAAGTTTGGGATTTCAGACTTTTGGAAGAATTAAAAAAAATTGTAAAGTGATCATAAATGAGTGATGAATTTATTAATCCGCAAAAAGAAATACAAAAGCTTACGAGCGCCATCAAACAATATACCCTCATTCTTAAGACGACTGTTGATCCGCATCAGCAAGCCAGGGCAAGAAAAAAGCTCAAGGAACTACAGGCTTACAAAAACCGGCTTATTGCTACATTTGAATTTGATGAGAAAATGCAAGGTGATGATGGAGAAGAAAAGCACTACGAAGAAAATGATTTTATTTCAAGAATAAAAGCGAAATACCCGGGTAAACCAAATTATGATGAAGAAGTGTATGAATTAAATCTTTATTTGGATTTCTTCTATACGGAATTTCTTGCGATTTTCAGTGAAAGAAAAATGAAGCTTGATTTTAAATTTTCCTTAGATAGAGACAACTTTCATCAAAATTATCTTGGTGTTAAGAGCCGCCTTGACGACTATATGCAGGAGCATTCCCGGATTAAAGATGGACTCCTTAATAAAGAAGTAGAACTTGAAATGAAACGGAGAATCGTTAAAATTAAGCGAAATCTTTTTATTGAAACCTATAGATTTTTTAAATTAGTGCAAAACTTTGCAAATGAATTGATACTGGATCTTGAAACTCAGGGCTTAAAATGCTTAAATGGAGATCAGGTTATTAGTTTTGAATTTATAGAAGAAAAGCGCTTCCTTGAGGGATATACTGTGAAAGAAGCCCTGGATGAACTTCTTGTCTTTTCAAAAGAAGTAACGGATTTTCTCAATATTCCTGATTTTGAATCATAGGAGGAAAACGACAATTGAACATTGATGTACCGGTAAATTCCACAATCGGTGAAGAGTCGGTTTTCGAGGGCCGTTATGCGATTAAAGGAAGCCTGAAGATCGAAGGTAAATTCGAAGGCGATTCTTTATTAGTTGATCAGCTTTTAATCGGAGCTAAGGGACGGGTTAAGACAGATATCATCGCTACGAGTGTGGTTGTCGAAGGACTGGTTATCGGAAATATCTCCGCTTCCCGTAGAATTCTTCTTCTCTCCACTGCACGGGTTCTCGGTAATATTAAGACCCCGGAGTTAATTATTCAGGAAGGTGTCGTTCTTGAAGGGAAATGTACGATTTCTCATATGAAAATAACCGATACAAAAACATACATCGAATCCCTCTATAATAGAACATTTAATGATGAGACACAAAAAAACCCATAATCCATTACGCAGGCTACGCCCGCAACCCAAATAATTAATTTAGGACAAGGTCGCCGTTAT
>JAFGRV010000010.1 GCA_016934975.1 Spirochaetales bacterium
CTCATAGAAAATAAATCGCCCTACCTTGATTTTGATGAGTATGATTATTACTTCTTTGCCTGGCAAGCCACGGAGTTTGACATTATCCGGTCACTTCTGGAATCATCGACAGATCCGGAAATAGGAATCGAAGATATCCTGACTCTGGCAAAGGACGGGTTTGCAGATTCTAAAGGAAATAAATATAAAATTGAAATTACCGGGGAAAATCTGAAAGAATTTATCGAAGTTGTCGAACAAAGTACCGTAATAAGAAAAAAAATTCGTACGGATTATATTGATATGGGGATTAAAAACCTTGAACAGCTAAAAAGTATTTATTTTGTTCATGATGATAAAGCCTGGGACAATTTTTTCAAAGCTGTTTTGCAGGATGCGGATACGGATGAAAAGTTTTTTTACATATCCTATTTAAGTGACAGGATTTCCGATGAAGATTTAAAAAATTACCTGGTGGAAAAAAAGATTAAAGTGGAAATCATCAATTCCCTCACAGAGTTAAAGAAAAAAGAAAAAATAGAAAACATGAAGGTTGTTTGTGACAATTATCTCAACCGTCTTGCAGATTACGTGACAAAAGGGGATACGGATATCTTATCAGCCTCACATATTCCGGATATTGAAACGGAACTCATGGCCTTTAAAACTGCCATCACGGGACTCCTGGGAAAGTCTTTAAGTAGTTTCATATCAATCTTAAAACAGGAACTGGATAAAGAACCTGTTGCAGGGACTCTTAATTACGGGTATGTCTGGAATTTTTATTATGCCTTTTTAATGGATTCGGAAATTTCACAAAAAGAATTCATCACTTTTCTGAATCTGCGGATTGAAAATTTCAGATTGTATGAGGATATTCTTCTCGATACATCTGAATCTGAAAAAAATCTTATTGCCGGGGCCAAGGTGCTTGATAATTTCATAACAAACAAAAATCTTTTTAAATATCTTTTATACCATTTATCGAAAGGATTTTATGAAAACCGGATAGTTCTTAATAAGTTGATTATTACACAGTTTGATAAAAAAGGGTGGTCTGTAAAAGGTGAGGCGGGTTTCCCGGATGCAGGGGAAGAACCTCCCCCCCTGTCTCGCCAGCTTTTAGCATATTATATTGCGTATAACGATTCTTACAGGCAGGGAGAGAAGAGCCTTGAATATAATGAAAAATTCTGGGAGGTATTTGTCGAACCTCCGGAAGTAAAGAACGAGTGGATGGAATATATTCAGTCCAAGATTACGGACAATTATAATCTTTATCTTGAACTTAAGGCTGAGGTTTCCGCCGTTACCTATTTTATTACCTGGTTTTTCAGCAAAGCGGATACTACACCTGCGTTTGACGGCCCCGAAGAAAAGATATTTCTCACACTTTATTTTGATAATTATCTAAAAACCTTAAGTGAAGCGGATTATTTTTTTTCACTCCTCGATACTCTTAAAAAACGACCGGAAGCTCAATCTTTTTTTTCTTCCTTTGTTACATATGCACAGGATCTTCTGGAAAGTGCCGTAGCGAATGAAACAAACGACCGGAAGTTTCAACTCTATAAACTCATGCTCTATTTTGCCAGGACTGATCCGGAAAAACATATCCCCGAAATATTTAGACATATTGCGAAAGAGTATGAAAAAATGATTCCGGATAAAGAAGAAAAAGATGCCGATCTGGAAGATATTTTTTATAACATTACGATCCATCTTGCAAAAAAACTCTACTATCCTTTGGAATACCGGGAACAGGAGTTTGAGAAAATCTTGCTTGATGCCTGCAAACTGGCGCGTTCCGAAGGCCCGGAATATGATAAGGCACGATTAATCCTTATTTCCCTTTTAAAAGATGTGTATCTTGATCTTGTTGAGGAGGAAAAGATTTCTCTGTCTAAAGTCTTTACCTTGCTCTGGGAAGTAATGGGTGAGGAAGTCGTATCCCTCGAGAAGATCCGTGATAAAGTAGAAAACATCCAGGATTTCCGGGAGCTTTTAAATGCCCTGGAAGTAGTGAAAGGGAAGGGAATAAAGCGATACCTGACGTTTCTCTGGACGGACATTTACGAAAATGAGAATTCAGTAGATCATGAAAAAATAAAAACAGAGTTCAGTCATGTTATTAAAGCGATTAATAACTTTTTTTATCATGATATGGATATGTCCGCGGTAAAGTATATGAATAATATTACCAAATGGCTCGCCGATTCCGATATTACAGGGATTAGTGTCAGCGCGATTATTAAAATTATTTTCTATTCCAATCCGGAGAACAGCATTGCCATCGCCGAAGAATTTATACGATTTTATCTGGCCTACATCAAGTTTTACCGGGAAACAAATCCCGGCGCAGTATATCCCGGGCTCATAGCAGATGTAAGTTATATATATTTTTTTGTTAACAGAAAAAATATAACAAAGTTAAGCAGTTTCTTTAAAACAATTCTTGCCGAATATTCGGAGATCGGGTTTGACGAATATGACCTTAAAAATAATTATCTTAAGTCCATACTCATCCTTTCCAATAGTATGGAGCTGCGGGAGCAAATTAAGGAGGTTCTTTCCGGGGCAAAATATAAAAATTTCTACGCAGAGCTTACCGAATCCTATACACTGAATAATGATCCCAAAATCATGAGTTTCATCTATTATATTTACGGACGGGAAAAATTTCTTCAATGGTTGTCGGTTGATGCTCATATCAACCTTATAAAAGAAAATTTCGAAACCCATTATTTCTCTTTAAAGAGTCTGTTTGAAGACAACCGGGCTGCGGACAGGGCAGATAAATCTTCGACAAAAATCGATTCCATCATACGGTATAATATTATTTTCAGTCTCTTTTTAAATAATAACCAGCTTGATAATACCCTTCTGGATTCATTGTTTTTATTTTTTATTAATTCCGCCGAAATAGTGACAGGGGAGTTTTCAAAAGAAAACCTTTTTTATTTTTCAAAAGAAGATTTAATACCGACAAATACCAAAACCCCGGTAATAACATTTTCAACCACTCATGAAGGATTGGAATGGTCCTGGTTTGATTTTTTTACCAGGGCGGTGGAATATTTTATTAAAAAGGATGATGTAATAAATAAAAAGAACTTTGCCTGTTCCATGGTATATATTAAAGCGTCCATCGATTATACCATAAAGAAGATGATTTTAGCATCATCGAAACACCGGGATATGTACTGGGAACGATTAAAAGAAAAAATATATGAGCCTGTTTTCAGGGGGCAGTTTTTTCAGGTAAATGAAGAAAGTAACATCGATAAGGTTTTAAACCTGAAGAATATCACCTATGATACTGCAAAAAACAAAGGAGATAACGGTTTTAACATACTCTTTTCGAGATTTATCGTCAGCTGGGTATTTTTACCCGATAAATACAGATATTTTTCGAATTATCTTAAAAACTTTGTCGTAACCTATTTCAAAGATGTTACCTATCAAATCGAGTCGAACGATTATTTCTACAAGCTTGTCATTCCTTTTTATGATGAAGTAAAAATACGCCTCGGCGGCGGGAGCTGGCTGGAAAAAATATATCCCAGCTTTGATGAGTTTGTCGATCACCCGGATACGGTGTATTATCTTTCCCCGAGTATTAATAAAAATTATGTTATGCGAAAAAAGTATGAACTTTTCTCTTACCTGGTGGAATGGTTTTCCTATAACGATGAAAACCGTATGTATTTTAATCTCATGCCGAAAATTTTCATTTCCGGTGAGGAGAATCCCTTTATTACGTCCGATAACAAAAAAATAATTTCGGCAAAGTGGGGATTTTATTCAAGCAGCTTTACCGTGAATCCGGAAGAAAAACAGGCGAATACAATCGAAAAGAACGAATATTTTCCGTTAGACGGAGACGCAAGCCGGGTTTATTTTCTGGATTCTCTCACCCGGGACAGGGGTTATTATAAATTACAGCCTGTTGAGCTTGATGAAGTAAAATATAATTTCAAGCTTCTTACCAGTCATGAAGAAGAAAA
>JAFGRV010000153.1 GCA_016934975.1 Spirochaetales bacterium
GAGGAATCAAATCCGGAGGCTACTATTTCACCGGGATAATTAGTATTTACAGCAGCGAGGAAACCATCGATTCCTTCTTCTATGTCCACAAAACTCAAGATACCGATATTATACGTAAAAGTGATACCGTATGCAGCAAGCTCCTGGTTTCCTGAATTCACGACCACATCGACTGTGAAGGTGGAATTCAAACCTTGCGATGAATTCTGCGGATTGAAGGATACATTACAGTCTCCCGGCGGAACCGTTGGGGCGGTGGTAGTTACAGCAGTCGGTGCTGAAGTCGGCACAGTGGTCGGTGCCGTAGTCGAACCTGATCCGGGTTTGATGCTGATACCGTTGATCTTCGGGTTTTCAGTTACCGAGGTAAACTGGATGACGATTTGCCCGCTTGAATTGGCTGCGGTGGTGATTTCCCGGGCAATAGCAATGTCCTGGCCTCCTGCAGCGGCGTAGATATCAAAGTTTGAAAGTACCGCGGTGCCGTTAACAGATACATTGAAAACCCGGCTCCCTGAGGAGGTCAGGTAGGTCTCGGCAAAGTACAGGGTCACAATGTAGGAATTTCCAGAAGTAAAGCCCGGGATCGTGTAGCTCATGGCTCCGTACCGTTCATTGTTAAAGAGTTCTGCCGGCGGTGTATCGGTGGTGATCAGGGATACATTGACGATGTTACTGTTATTGTACGTTTCCCCACCCGAGTAGTATTGATCGGCCAGGAAATTTCCCACGCCGGAAGAATTACCACAGGCGATAACCATAGTACCTGGTATTGGGGTGGGTCCCGCAGTTGGTACAGTTGTCGGATCGGGGGTCGGATTTACCGATCCGCTCCACGCAACTGCATCACCATTATTGTTAATCATGCCTGCGCAGAGACCGCGATTGCTCAGGTTCGAGACAATAGTCGGGATGGCTCCATTGGTCGATGAATATCCATCGTGCATCAGAAAGACACCGCCGTTCTGAATATTGTTCGCGGTGGAAACGATTTGGGAAGTACTGGCCCCGTTCCAGTCCTGCACATCGACATCGCATGTGACGATCGTTAGGCCGAGGGCGGAGGCTGCCTGCTGGATGGTAGAGCTAACTTCAAGATAGGGAGGACGAAAGAGAGTGGGAGTGCCGCCGCCGGCGTTCTGAATAGCTTGTTGTGCCCGGTTGAGGTCGTCATACACCTGCTGGTAACTCCAGCTAGTCATATGGGAATGAGTAAAACTGTGGTTCCCAAACTTCATCCCGGCATTAAGCATGGTATTGAAGGCCGCCATGTTACTGCTGATATTTTGGCCGATGGGAAAGAAGGTCGCCTTCGCACCTGCATTGTTAAGAATCCCAACCAATGTATTTGTGTTGCTGTTCGGCCCGTCATCGAAAGCAAGTGCATAGTAGCCACTACAGTTCTGGGCTGTTGCTGTAAATGAACTGATAAAACATATTACACTTGCTAAAACTAAAATTACTTTTAGTTTCCTCGAACAGATATTAATCATTTTGTACTCCTTTTTGTTTTTCTTTACTATAAAAAAATATTAAATTTTTAGTAAAAATGTTATATCTTCCTTATACCCCCTTTTTCTCATAATAAGAAATAATAAAACCTTTCCGTCTATCAACGCAACGTACGAAAGGTTTCCGGGATTCCTAAAAGAAATTGTTAATAACAACTTATGTATTACATTTGAAATTAAGTATTTCATAGAACAGATAAACTGTTTCATATAACATCTCTCGCCTGTACAATTCATGACTATCGTTACCGCAATATTTTCTTACCCATTCTATTATAAATAATTTTCAATAGATTCCCGATCTTGATCAATTTCTTTATCACATTTATTTTTGAATCAGCACCTCTGAAACTACCAATTAAAGATCGACTCTTATTCGTATAACTGATGTTCGCAGGCAATGAGTCCGGTACATTAGGCGTATCCCGGGGTGTACATCTGAAACAAATGTATTTTCATTTTTACTTCATGTTTAATATACTATGTAATGGTAATGGATAAAATAACTTAATTGCATTATTAATTCATAGGTTAAAAGTCTTAGGTTGTTCCGGGAACTTATATTCTCAGATGTTATCTGTTTTTATTCCGAGATTTTCGACTCGTAACACAGGTGACTATTTATCACAATTTCTGCAAGAGACGATCTCTCATGATACTCATGAACATTATTTAACAAGGAAAGGTTGTTATGAGTTCGACATAATATTGGGCGACTAAAAGTGCATCAATAATATCGATTACACCACTGCAATTTACATCTGCTAAAGCAGTATTGAAATTTGCAGGATCCAGGTCAACATAATATTGAGCGATAAGGAGTGCATCAACAATATCAATTGTTCCGCTTCCGTTGACATCACCGGGAACCCCGGATTCCGGGGTTGGTGTGGGAGTTTCCGTAACCGGATTTGTGGGCCCCGGGGTTCCTTCAAACCCGGGCTCAAAGCCATTGTCACTTATTTTCAGCGAATTCCTCATGCCTGAAAAAAATTTTGAAATGAGTCCCATTGTTTGTGTTGTACTCGATTGAGCCGTCTAACTGCCTTACAAGTGTAAGAAGGAGCTGGGAGCCGAGAGATTGATTATTTTCTAATTTAAAATTTTCCGGCAGACCGATACCGTCGTCCCTTACTGATAAGGTGTAGAGTTCGCTGTTTTTATAAAATTTAACTGAAATAGTACCAAAATCCTTTCCGGGAAAGGCATATTTTATTGAATTTGTTACGAGTTCATTTACTATTAATCCAATTGGTACAGCTACAGCAATATTCAGTTTAAAATCAGGAACTTGTGAAATAAATTTGATATTGGAATAACTTAGATCATAGGTTTGTATTAATCCTTCTATTAAACTATTTAAATAATAGGATAATTCAATGTTTCCGAGATCATTTTCTCTATATAGTTTTTCATGAACAAAGGAAATCGACAGGATTCTATTACGGATAGTTTTAAAGGCTTCTTTAATATAAATTTCATCAGTTCTATTCGATTGGAGTTGCAGAAGACTCAATATCATCTGGAGGTTGTTTTTTACACGATGATGGATTTCCTTGACAAGAATTTTATTCTCATCCGCATAGATCTGAAGTTCGGAGAGTAATTTTTTATTTATAATGACAACAAGGAAAATACCAATAATCAAAATGACTATTTGGCTTATAATGATATATACATTTTCAATCATACCGGAGTGATAGAAATCATCGTGAGGAGGCCATACAATTGTCGTAATTATCCGTACAATATAAACGATTCCATAAAAGGAAAACAAGGCTGATAAACCGATGAATGTCTGTTTTAATTTTCCACTGGCATTTTTTATTAAAAACCAAACAAACTGGGAACTGATAATGACAATAAAAACAGAAAAAATAATATAACGCAGAAATAAATCAGGAGAAACAAGTCCAAAAATGTTAAATAAAGCAAAAAAAATACAAATTAAAATAATATTGAAGGAACCCCTTACTTTATTCTCTATAAAATGCCTTAATCCAAAATAAAAAATAACATATCCTGATAAAAGACATGTATTGCTCATGACAATAGTAAAGAAATCCGGGATTATTCCCCTGAGCATAAGTAAAATTTCCCCACACGCTGCTGTTAATAATCCAATCATCCAGCCGAAAGTCCCGGGATAGCGTTTGCGGTTCCCGATCCATACTATTATTGAGAGAAAAAGTATGACAGTATTTATAATTGAGTGTACGAATAGTATGGATCTCATGTCTAAAGACATCCGGTAAGGTCATTCCTTTCAATAGTTTGCCAGAAGAGGATGTAGATATAATGTGTAACTATTTTTAAGCAATTATGCTATGGTTTTCTGCCAATTTGCCTTGGCTTTTTTTAAATTTTCTTCCGTATTTTCATGGAATAATTTTTTAATATCCTGGCTGTAGTTCAAAACAAGCTGACCATCTATAATTTCCCATGTATCGATCTCTACCGGGAAATACACGCCCAATGACACGCCGAAAGCGCAATAACCGCCGAAAGCGGGAATATATTTTTCAGGATTTTTCAGGAACATTGCTTTATTTTCATTAGTGGAAAAAAGAAAATTGTATCCTTCATATTCCGCAGCAATATACGGGTCTGCCTTAACCGCTTTACTTTCCGTATGGAAAGCGACAGGATCATAACCTTGAAGAACGTATTTCCCAAGAGAATCGGTATTTAATATTTTTTTCATATTTTTCTCCTTGCTATTAATTTGACAGGTATCAAGATTCACTTCGATGAGTATTGTACCCTGATCGTTTGAATCTTTTCCTCTTTCTTATTAAATAGAGTGTATAGAGTTATTTTTTCCTGTCAAGGCTTTTTTTTATAGAGGCAATCAAAAAGTGAGTATACAATATAGAAATCGGGACGTAGTTGATTTTTAGCTCTTTTTTGTTTGTCGATTTGGTTTTATGCTGTATAATAAGGTACTATTTTATAGGGGTAAGAATGAAAATATATGTTTTAAAAAAAATGATAATTCTTTCTTTATTATTTCTTTTTGCCGCCAATCTTAACGCACAAATCGCCGGGGATGTGAATCAGGATAATCTGATCGATATCGTCGATGCTTTACTCACCGCCCAATTTTATGTGGGTCTTAATCCTCCAGATATCAATCTGACAGCCATGGATGTAAATTGCGACAATGACCAGAATATTGTGGACGCTTTACTCATCGCCAGATTTTATGTGGGGTTGATACAAGAATTCCCCTGTACCGGATTTGTTATTTCAGTCCCGGAAGATTACCCCACTATCCAGGAAGCCATTGATGCAGCGATGGACGGGACTACAATTTTTTTGGCCGATCAGATTTATCAGGGGCCGGGGAATAAAAATCTCCATTGGGCAGGGAATGAAAAGCACCTCACCATCACATCGGAAAACGGTCCGGAAAACTGTATCATCGACTGTGAAGAAGATGGCCGGGCTTTTGTACTCAACAACGGACAATCCGAAGATGATGTCATTGACGGAATCACCATCATCAATGGATGGATCAGGACAGTATCTCCATCACTTGTGGGGGGCGGAGCCATCCTTTGTGACGGGACATCACCGCACATTATCAATTGTATTATGCGGAATAATGTGGCAGGTAATAAAATCAACTCTCTGTCACAGAGTTATTATGCCGACGGGGGTGCCATTGATTGTGCCAACGAAAGCAGCCCTTACATTTATAATAATATTATAGAAAACAATTACGCCAACCATACGGGGGGCGGGATTCATTATGGTGGAACTTCCGGCGGAGTACTCGCCAATAACCGGATTACCGGTAATATTAACCGGGGTTGTTACGGCGGAGGTGGAATCGCCCTCGTGTACATGTCCCACCCCAGAATCATCAATAATCTGATCAATTATAATCAGACCGAATATTACAATGATGGGGGGTATGGTGGCGGAATCATCTGCCTGAACTCCGATCCCGACATTATCAACAATACCATCGTTTACAACAATTGCATTACAAGTACTACTGATGGTGAGGGTGGAGGAATCCGGGTGCGGGGAAAACCATACCCAAGGATTGTTAACTCCATTATCAGAGATAATATGGCAGGAGCCGGTCTGGAGAATATTGATTTCCAATACCCTGGAGATAAACTGGAAATCCGGAACTCCACTATCGGCGGTGGTATCGGCAGCATTCTCACTGACTATCCCGAAACAATTATAGATCTGGATCCCGGCTTTATTAATCCGGATAGTGGTAATTTCGATCTGAACGCCGGTTCTTCATCTATTGATATGGGCTACTCCCCGGCACTCGCTTCGACAGACAACTTTGATCTGGATGGAAGATCCCGTATCTCGGGAGTTACTGTCGATTTAGGGGCTTTCGAGTATCAATTTTAATAAAAACCCGGCCATTATAGCCGGGTCTGAAATACTTCCATTTCTATGTATATTTTACCACCATGTAAAGCCAAAATTTGAATATCCGTCAAGTCTTACTATTTTAATAAGATTTACTCCGGAGACTCCTCCAATAGACCATGCTAAACCTGTTGTTTGAAGGATTGTACCGCTTTCATTTTCTACTCTGACACTAAATTGTCCGCCATTATTAGCGTATTGAGATCCGGAAATTATCTGTGGAAATGCGACCCAACAGTAGCCGTTTGATAGATCTACCACTGTATTTGTCTGGGAAGTAGATATTACTAAAGGATTGGTGGGTGATTCTCCGACGCCGCCCCCTGATTCAGGGGTCGGTGCAGCGGTCGGTGCAGGAGTCGGATTACTAGCGTCTGAGGAAATCGTTCCGGCAGATGCTGTTAAAATAACCTTATCCAGCAAAGCGCCGTCTTCGCGTCTCAGTATCCTGAAGGTATGTGAACCTGCTGCAAGACTATTAAATGTTGCAGGGGTTATTATTTGATACCCGCTCGTTGATACATTATTTACAGTGTTCCATGAGTTGGAATCCATTTTATAAAAGAATGAGTCATTGCCGCCTGTATCACCAAAATTTACCTGAATACTAAATTGTAGATTTGCTGACTGTGAAAGTGTAAAAGTTATCAGAACCTGACCGGTTGCAGTATCTGATGTTTCGGTTGTGCAATCGCTGCCGTTACCAGGCCACTGTATCGCCTGGCCGCCTGAAGCAGCTGTGTCGGGGGTTATGATCAGCGGTGAGAACAGGCTTTGCCCTGACAGGCTTTCAAGTTCCACTTCCAGAACAGCATCTCCATTTACAGGTACTGTTGTCGGTGCAGTCGTCGGTGCAGCTGTCGGTACAGTTGTTGCAGCATCTGTCGGTGCAGCTGTCGGTACGGACACACTTCCGCCAATCTTATCCCTGAGCCATTCACCTGCAGGTTTGATTACCGAATCACCCCAGGGACCGCTCTGCATAGGATAACCGCTCATCACTTCATTTGTCGGCCACCGGGCTTCATTCTCTATATTATCATATGTGTAGGGTTCCAGGATCGCACTGCTTTCACCTTTATTGCAAAAGCTCCATGCAGTCCAGCTGATTGAGTTCGCTTCCATCCAGTCTGTCCATTGGTCCGCAGGTCCGCCTTCGCTGATATCGATGGTTCCGTCACCGGAATAATCACTCACACCCCATTCCGTGGCAAATAGTGCTATTCCGTTTGCCATAGCCTGGTCTGCATTGCTTCTGAAATTATGCGACATGGCATAAAAGTGTATGGTATATGCAACATTCGGGGCTTTTTCCGATGTATTGCCATCATTATCCGCATCGACAGCATCAAGAATAGGATCATTTGATGGTGTTACAGGTTCCTGTGCCCAATTCGGTGAAGGAACAAGGATAAGATTATCCGGATCATGCTGACGGATTGCAGATATCACTTCAGATGCGTGGGTTTTTACCTGTGACCAGCTGATACCATTCCCGGGCTCATTTATCACTTCATAGATAATATTATCATAATAACCGAATTCCTGAGCCACCATGCTGAAAAATGTTTTTGCTTCGCTGGTATGTGGATCCGGAGTCCAGTGTTGATTGTTCGGATCACTCGGGTTCCAGTGAATGTGCCAGTCTACGATAATATATATTCCATTATCAATTGCATCCTGGATGAGAGGTCTCACCTGATCATTATAAAGATTTGGATGGACTCCAAGGTATCCTGCCCATTGACTTCTGCCAAGATCCCATTCATATGCATACATTGCAGCCCGTAGCACCTGGATACCAAAACATTCCACCAAATTCTCAAGGGTTCCGTTTCCGCCAGTTACATAGGGGAACCACTGGAGACCGTGAGAGCTGAATCCTTTTAATTGAACAATATTATTTGATGCTGATACAATATGGCTGCCATTTACCATGAGCCGGCCATACTCACTCACTGGCCCGCTAACTGGTGCCTGTGTCGGCACAGCAGTTGGCGCAACGGTTGGTGCAGCAGTTGATACAGCGGTTGGTACATCAGTTGGATCCGGTGTTGGATCTCCGCCGCCGCCTCCTGAACAAGGATTACCAGTACTCTTAATCTCAATATGACTATAGCCTACTGATGATGAGTATTCAATAACATATGTACCGCATACATCAAAGGAAGAATAGGTATTTGTTTTATCAACTCCGTTTACTGTAACGGACGTTGTATTCCAGCAGTTAATATAAAAAGCATTTGAAGTATCCAGTATGAGGGACTTTTGTCCGGCTCCGTCAAATGAATAATCGAGGGTAATGGTTTCACTGTTTACTATAACAGGTAAGCACATCAACAATGCTGTCACCACAAAAATTATAGTGTTTTTTTTAATCATTTTCTTACTCCTCAGGCATACTATTACCGGATCTATGATTCGGCAGCACGTTTTGAATTATCATTTTTATTTAACATTTATAAATCTATATATAGAAGCAAGAAGCAAGAATTAAAAGGCAGGATGCATGCCATAGTCACTCTGTAATCACTTATAATAGCAGCAATTCAACAACATTCGCATAATAGGTAACTACTTTTTATTTCTTTTATTTTTCTTTATGAGTCGTGGTAATTTTCTTTTTCTTATGTTCATCTGACATAAGCACTGCTCCCCCAATAAAACTTTCCCTATAACTATCTTAAATTTAATTAATTTTTCATATAAAAACAAGTTTTTTTTTTATTATTAATATCATTGCAGCAGACAAAATAATGACTTTATGTTGCAGAAATAGTTGTATAAGAGTGTATCGGGTTATCGCTTTTTATGTTTTATTCCATATAGGTTCAAGTTCTTCTTTAGATGTTGGTTTTGAACCTCATCTAAATCGTCAAATCCTGCTCATCCGACATCTCTTGGTAATTTTATTCCGAGTCTTTCCATTTCCAGTAATGCATCCACCGCCATCTGATCATTTGAAGCAATGACAGCGTCAAATTTTAACTTTTTTTCTATTGCAAAAGAATATATCGCCTCTTTTCCCGACTCAATGGTAAAGCTGCCTATATTGATATATTCAGGTCATATTGTTTGATTGAGCTCTGACATTGTTTCTTTAAAAATATTTAATCGAAAGGTTGCATCACTATTGCTTAAAGGCCTCGAATTACGATATTTCTCCCGGGCCTTTGAATCCTGTAGGAGTTTAAATCCCGGTTTCTCAATACCTCGTCAATTGATTAATGTAAATTTTGGTCCTATAATCGAACAATAGCTCCGCACATTATTTAATGGAAGAGAAGAGGAACCACAGTTATGGGTCCGTATAATGAGGGACCGAAAGGTGATGTGAATGAATCCACGCAATAGAAAGAAAATTCTGGTTACCGGCGGGAGCGGTTTTATCGGTTCTGCGATCGTTGAATTGCTTGTCAAAAAAGGCTACGAGGTTATCAATTATTCCCTGGAACCACCCCTTGTAAAGAATAAAGCACTTTTTATCCGGGGTGATGTGAATGATTATTCTCCCCTTCTTTATCATACCCGGGAGTGTGGCGGAGTGATTCATACCGCGGCAAAGGTCGACCTTTGGGGCAGGTATAATGAGTTCTATAACACTAATGTTCTGGGTACTGAATCTGTGATCCGGGTGTGCCGGGAAAACAGGATACCCTGGCTTGTGTATACCAGTTCACCGAGTGTCACTTTCGATGGTTCTTCCCAGAAAGGTGTTAAGGAAGTTGATCTCTCGTATCCCGGAAAATTTCCGGGCTTTTATCCTGCAACAAAAGCCCTGGGAGAAAAAGCCGTTCTTAATGCAAACAGTAAAGCCTTGAGGACTCTGGCACTTCGTCCTCATCTTGTCTGGGGGGGTGGACGATGCCGCCTCATGGAGAATCTCTATAAACGGGCTGCCGAAGGGAGCTTTCGGTTTATCGGAAACGGGGATAATCTTGTAGATACCACTTATATCTATAATGCCGCATGGGCTCACTGGAAAGCTCTTGAAGCCCTCGAAGAGGGACGGATTCCGGGGGGACGGGCATATTTTATCTCCCAGGGAGAACCACTGCCGGTACGGATTATCATCAACGCTCTGTTGGCTGCCGGTGGATTTGAAAAAATCAGCCGGACCATACATCCCTTCCTGGCTCTCGGGTTGGCTTATCTCATGGAAACTGCCGCTAAAATCACTCATCAGCCTCCCCTTTTAACACGCTTTTTTGTCAAAGAAATGAGTGAAAGCCATTGGTTCGATATTTCCCGGGCCCGGGAGGAATTGGGGTATGAGCCTCAGATCTCTATCGATG
Source organism: Spirochaetales bacterium (assembly GCA_016934975.1). Lineage (GTDB taxonomy): Bacteria > Spirochaetota > Spirochaetia > SZUA-6 > JAFGRV01 > JAFGRV01. Next base: position 10,211 of record JAFGRV010000153.1, read on the forward strand.
AGGGTTTGAAAATCCTGGCTGCTACGCATCATTCGAACTCACAAACATAACGTAAATAATATCCTTCATCATCTGGTTACGGTTGTGAAAAATAGGATTTATGTTGATTGATGAGTTTCGTTTTTTCGGCTAATGATGTGCTCCATTAATCTTTAAAAAATCGATAATGTCGGAAGCGTTTCTGCCTTCTGCCCAGCTTAAAGCTGTATTTCCATCATTATCATAAATATTAATATCTGCCCCGTTTTCTATAAGAAATTTGATTGTTCCGAAATGTTCGGCATTACAGGCAAATATAAGCGCTGTCAATCCATTTTCATTTTGAGCATTTATATGTGCACCGGATTCAACTAGAAAACGAACAACTCCGAAATGATTGGAATATGCAGCTTGTAGTAAAGCTGTCTCGCCGTTACCCCGCACATTCATATCTGCTCCATGATCAATTAAAAACTTCACTGTTTGTAAATCACCCCTTCCGGCTGCAAAGGTCAACGCTGTGTTTCCCGACATATCACTCTCATCAATATCTGCTCCCTTTTCCAGAAGATAAATGCCTATTTCGAAAAAACCATTGGCAAAAGCCCAGTTTTTCGCTGTTCGCCCCCTATTATCACCGATCGTCAAATCTGCACCAGTATCAATAAGAAATTGTATTAAAGAAATATTCCCTTTCTTTGCAGCAATTATCAGCGCGGTTTCTCCGGTATTTTTTTTACTATTTATATTAATACCTTGATTAAGATATTTTTTAATCATCTGAAGATCCCCTGCTTTTGCTGCTTCAAAAAATAATTTTTCTATTGGCACGCAGGAAGAAAGGATTAATAAAAAAATAAGAGCATATATTCTTTTCAAATTGATAATTTCTCCATATATACAGAACATTATATACTACGGAATCCTGTAATTAAACCTTGCTATATTTTAGATTCGAGTGTCTCTATTTCCTCTTCCAGTTCTTCGATCTCTGTTTCCCTGTCCACTTCTTTTTCAGATGAATAAGTGGCTGAACAATTGGCTTTGGAGCGTGATTTTATTAATTCCGCAAGGCGTTCTTTTTTCTTTTTAATCTCATTAATTATATCTTCCATTTCCTGCCTCCTTAATGTAAAATGATATGAAAGCTTTGTCATCATGTCAAGTCTGAAGTTTCCGGTCGTCCCATGTGCAAAATCATGCATTTCCCAATACCCGATGATGCTCCTGAAATCAATGCCCATTTCCCATATTTTTTTACAAAATCAATTTTGCTTCTCACATTATTACCTCTTTATTTATTAGACCTTAATGTATGAGTGAGTTCTTTGTAAAGAGAAATATAACACACCGGGTGAATGTCCTGGAGGTTTATCAAGATTTTTCATCTAAAATGAGCCATTCTTTTGCATCTTCCTCTGTGTTAAATGTTTTTATGTTCTTTTCTCCACTGAAGGCACTATATGTCTGAAGGAGAATCTTCTTTATTCCGGTTATTCCTACCAAAGCATTCTTTTTTACCTTTTCCTTCACTTCTTTTCCTAATTTTTTTATTTCTCCCATGAATTCCTGATTTGCATAGGTTCCCTCATAATTTTGCAGAATTAATAAATCACCTTCGGATTTTCTTTCTATTTCAACTGCTCTTTTTAATATCGATATTGCAACATCTTTATCTCTAACATTCCGGTAATTAACATATAGTATTTTTTTTCCTTTAAACTCAATAAATTCAGGATTCATAAAATACTCCCTTTCAAAATAATTTCGAAAATAGACACTCCTCACATCATTTTCTACAATAAATAATTAATTTAAATTTTGTAACTCCCGCGTTCATTGTCAAGTCACTATTATCTTAAATAGATATTTTTTAATTTTTTTATTGAGTATTATTTTAGAAACCAATTAATAAGGAAAACCAATAATTATATATTTAGCTTATTTCTTATTGTTCGATTTGCCATTACGTTGTAAAATAAATAAAAGTGGCAGAAAATCTGCGATTTCTCCCGGAGTTTCCCTTATTGAGGAGTTTTAAGTTTAATTATGTTTAATGATAAGAGCACCGGCAGCAGCCGGCTTCCGATTCTACATATATTGTGTGTTATATTCACTTTCCTCATACTCATTCTTTTCAATTCCTGCAACAGGGTTGATTTTAAAGACTTAGTCATCAGTGAGGTTGTGGTGAATTCGGATACTCAGGACTTTCTTAATGGCAATGATTGGGTGGAGTTTCAGAATACGGGTAAATCTCCTTTTCCCCTGGCTAAACTCTCAATAAAAGATAGCAGGAGTGAGGCAATAAAATTACCCGATGTGATACTCAATCCGGGGGAATATTATGTTCTTCAGGCCGCAGATCCGGAAACTGCGATGGGTTTGCCCTTTTTGCCTTTTAAACTCGGCAAAGAAGATTCATTGACGTTATCTTCCGGCACAGAAGATTTCGATTCCCTGAGGTGGAAGCCGGAGGAGGTTAAAAAAGGAAGCAGCTTCGGCCGTTTACATGACCACACAGTAGCTTCATATAATCAGACTCCCACGACAATAAGAAACACTCACATTTTATATCCGACTCCGGGATACGCCAATGTTCCCTTTATTTTATTTTCAGAGGAACAGGTTTATACAGTGAAAATAGAAATGAAAGAGAGAGATCTTATGGATTTATTGCGAAGGCCTGTAGCTGAGCGCTGGTATCCTGCAGATCTTGAGTTCAATGGAGCCCGGATAAGCACTATCGGTATACGCACGAAAGGTTCATCCTCCTTAAGAAAGGTTGCGGAATTACCCGGAGATAACAGGAGTTTTGGGCGCTATAGTTTTAAACTCAAATTCGGGAAATACAAAAATCAAAAATTTATGGGTCTCAAACGTCTGGTTCTTAATAATGGCTACGGTGACCCTACCCTCATGCGGGATGCAATCGCCTATCGAATCATGCGGGAGGCAGGTTTGCCGGCATCGCGTCACTCCTACGTGGACCTCTGGTTAGCCGGAAGACATTTGGGGCTCTACCAGGCAATAGAACCTATTGACAGCGAGTATGTAGAAAGATATTTCCCCGGGGATAAAAAAAGTGGCTCTATCGGGGATTTATACAAAGCCTTCTGTAGTTTGGAATGGAAGCCGGGACAGACACTAAAAGATTATACAACCGGACGCTTTCCTCAATTGGAATTGAAAACAAACAGAAAGACAATTGGCACGGAACATGAAGGTAAGGCCGTGATGGCTTTTTTAAAAAGCATTAATTCGGGGTCTGCGGAATTAATTGATACGGATAATCTCACACGCTATATCGCCGCTATGACACTCATTTCCAACTACGACAGCTATTTTGCCAACCTGGGAAATTACTATTTATACGAACATCGCTCTGTGAATGGTTTTGCCATGCTGCCCTGGGATTTTAACCTGGGTCTCGGGCGGTCAATTAAGGAAGGAAAGAAGTGCGAGGACCCGGTGGTGCTTATCGATCATCCGACAATAAAGCCCCTTTCACAACGACCGATTATTGCCCGTGTTCTGGAGAGACCTGAACTTCGTGAAAAATACCACGGGCATCTCAGGAACTTGCTCGACACTATCTTCAATCCGGAGGATATGCGTGCCTATGTGCAAAGCCGGAGAGACCTTATCGATCCGTATGTGAAAGAAGATCCCACGGGATTTTATTCCTTTGAATCATGGAAAAAGTCATTTACTGAAATTGTAGAGGATGGTACTGATTCTTTCGGAAGAGCAGGTGCCCTGCTTCCATTTATCGATGCCCGGTATAAAAATGTGAGACAACAATTGGAGGGGGAGATACCTTCCGGAGATGTGGGGAATGGTCCCTGTCCATGATTGTTATTGACAGGATAGGTGATAGTGACAGTAAATAACCTTCCACCTATCTATGTCGGTATAGAACAGGGGTATTTATATCAATACAATATTTCACTATTGCAATAATCATTGTACTTCTGCAATGTAAATTAATAAGCAGGAACTTATCATACTCCCACCTTGGCACAGGACCCCACAACCTAAAACAAAAAATCTATATTTTTATTGACATACAGATTTTGTCTATAAGTCAAGACAGATGTGAGGGTTAACGATGGTGTTACATGCCGAAAATCCTGGAATTTTTACCAATATTTTCGGCCTGTAACACAGATGGCACAATTATTGCTTAGAAACATATGGAATGCTTCTAAAATATAGTTTTAAGTTGAAGAGAAAATCACTTCCGGATGAAATGGCTATCTTTAAATAATAAAAGAGCACTTGCTTTGCAGGTGGCTTTTTCAGAATCAAAAAAAAAATAGATATTTTTGCATTCTATCTTTTTTGATAATAAACATAAGGAGGAATGAGTATGAAAAAAAGCTCGCAATTTATAACATGTCTTTTGGCTATATTATTATTCGTTTTGCTTGTAATTCCCGAAGTCTTTCCACAACAAACATATTCTCCTGGTGATGTAAACGATGATGGTGAAACGAATATTGTTGATGTACTTCCGGTTGATAATTTTAATTATAGCAACTAGTCCATACTCTTTTAAGATATTATTCACTACACCAAACTGATGTCACAAATCCTGAACCATGGTTCAACCGAAATCCTTTTCCTCATAATATGCTATTAAATCTTTGTTTTTTAGAAAAAAACAAAGATTTAATAGCCAAACGCAGGTTTGCAAGAAATTAAAAGTTTTCACAACCGCAACCTCTTAATAGAATATTTATTTGGGTTGCGGGCGTAGCCTGCGTAATGTATACACACCACATTTTTCACACTTGAACTCGTGGCTTTTCCAGCCGCCGGAATTCGACATCACCTCGTAAGCCCGGATCAGTTGCGGATTTTTAAACGTACAATAACCGCATGGATATTGAACATGAGTAATGTTATCAATTTCATTATTAGTATTCTGATTCTGTAGTGGCTGCTTATAATGGTTCGATTGAAATTTCGGTTCGCGGCTGACCTCTCTATACCAATAGGGAGATCTAAATTGAGAAGCTATATCTTTATGTACTTCCAATCTTTCATTTTAACATAATTGTATAAAGAGTGTTATTTTTTTAATGGCGTTAATCCGGAAATTATGATATTATAGGAGATAATTAAAAAAATGAAAGGAAATGAAAATATGAAACAAATAAAAATGTTGATGGTCTGCATACTCCTGATAGTAACGGCCGCGTTGTCCGGACAGGATCTCGGAGATGCAAATTCCGACGGCATCGTCGATATTATCGACGCCCTTGTTATTTCCCAGTTCTATGTAGGCTTGCCTGTTACTATTAATGAAACCGCGGGTAATGTAAATTGCGATAATATCGTCGATATTGTCGATGCCCTCCTCATCGCCCGGTTTTATGTGGGACTTATCACTGAATTCCCATGTTCCCCCGGAACTCCCACCACAACAAATGTTCCGACAGCCACGCCGGCAACGACACCGGTACCCACAGGGGCCGGACCGGGAATGTTTAATTACGGAGAGGCTCTACAGAAAGCAATTTTCTTTTATAAAGCCCAGCGTTCCGGGGATCTTCCGGATAATTATCCCCTTATATGGAGAGCAGATTCATGCCTCGACGACGGTGCAGATGTAGGACTTGATTTAACCGGCGGCTGGTACGACGCAGGGGATCATGTGAAGTTTAACCTCCCCATGGCATTCACCGCAGCACAGCTCGGATGGGCAATCTATGAATACGGGGATGCAATCGCTGAGGCGGGACAGCTCGACATTCTTCTGGATGAAATAAAATGGGCAACGGATTATTTTATCAAATGTCATCCCTCTCCAAATACCTATTATTTCCAGTGCGGACTGGGGACATCGGACCATGGCTTCTGGGGACCTCCCGAGGTCATTCACCTCACAACAGACAGATCCTCCTCGGTGATTAATGCATCCAACCCGGGAAGTGATGTCGCGGGTGAGACAGCCGCAGCCCTGGCGATCGCTTCAATCATTTTTGAGGATTCAGACCCGGCATACTCAAGCCTCTGTCTATCCCATGCCAGGGAGCTTTTCACGTTTGCCGATAATTACAGGGGAAAGTATCCTGTCGAGGGTTTTTACGGTTCCAGCAGCTATATGGACGACCTTGCATGGGCCGCCATCTGGCTTCACATTAAAACCGGAGAATCCGGCTACCTGGATAAGGCTGATGAATACACCTACCCAATGACAGGGGGCAAGCATACGCTCTGCTGGGATGATGTATCATATGGGGCGGTGCTTAAAATGGCACAGCTGACAGGCGACCCTCATTATATCGATGGTATAGAAATCAGCCTTGATTCTTATCTTCCGGATGGCAGTATCACCTACACTCCCGGCGGCCTGGCATGGCTGGATCAGTGGGGATCTCTCCGCTACGCTTCGGGCATGGCCTTTCTTGCCTTTGTCTGGGCAGACTCAGGTGTAAGCACACCATCCAGGACCGATGCATACCGTCAATTCGGTATCGATCAGATGAATTACATTCTCGGTGACAATCC
>JAFGRV010000154.1 GCA_016934975.1 Spirochaetales bacterium
ATAACCTCATTACAATATATATGGGGGTAATAATTAAACGTATACGCTATATATGGTGTAGTTGTAGAGCAATTTTATTATAATTGAAGTTATTGGACAACCTAAATTATATGTGAGAAAGTCTTTCCATGATAGAATATCGATATCGCCCTCCAGGCACATCAAAAAGATATTGCGGAGCTTTTAAAGTAAAAGACCACCTGAAAAGTCTGTTCTTTAAGCAGCGGCGGCTTTCTTTTGATAGCAAAACATCAATATGTTTTTAAAAGCTCCCGGATGCCTTCTTCTTCCATCACATTGACACCTTGATGGCGCCATTCTTCCTGAATGTATCCCCATGATGCAAGGTAAGGTGTAATTCTCGGATCCGTATTTCCCACAAGATGGCTGATCTGGTCATCAACAAAAACAGCATATGAACAGCTTTTTTTATCAAGAATTGATGCAATAAGGTCCAGTTTTTTGATACCCCAGGCAACATGGACCTGATCTTCCCGGAACCTGATATTATTATTATTAAGAATAGACAGAATAAAATCGGCCCGTTTTGTTGAAAGGATAAAGACATCCGGGGATGTAGAGGCTTGAGCAAAGGGCGTTAAGAGATGGGGATATATTCTGTTTAAGTGAAACCAGAAATCCGGATCATCCCGGATGATCAAAGTCCTGGCTTCATAAAAAAGTTCTTTGTATAAAGCCATCTTATCTTTATGGGTCGTGAGGATTTCATCAAATTGTTGTTGATTGTTTATAGAGATATCCTGCTCAAGAATATGTTGAATTACGAGGTAATCTTCACCGTCCCGGACATAGGGCCGCAGCCGGAAAAATTTCTCTTTGTAATCCAGGGAGAGACTTGCCGGTTCCTTTTTTTTATAAAGTCGAAAATATGCGTAAAAGGCACTCACCATGCATTCCGCAAGAGAATCACAGATCACACCGTCAAAATCCAGGAAAAGAAGGGGATGCTCCCTCATTTCCGGGGATCCGCAATGAATAACGTGAGGGCATTCGGCCCTTCGGATTCAGAGGCTATTCTCATACTCCCGAAACCTATTCCCATCACCGATGGAACGGAAGGAGAATTTTTATGATAAAGCCCGCGATTCCTGAATTCAGGCTCTAAAGCAGCCAGAATCGCCGCACCTGTGGGGGTAAGAAGTTCTTTTTGAACCGGCCCTGATTCAGCAGGGAGTTCAAAATCCTTGATTATATTCGCGGTTGCCGGTGCGGGAACATCGAGGGTTCCATGGGAGAATGTGATTGAACCTCCCCCGACATAGACCGGAGAAAGGCAGACAATAGAGGAAAGATCAATTCCCAATTCCTGCATTCCGAATGCCGCACCCAGGAGATCAATAATAATATCCTGGGCTTCATGGAGATGGGGATGATGATGGTCGTGCTTTGGTCCCATAGATTTATGTGCATGTGCATTTTCTTCTGCCTGTCCTAAAATCGTAAGGGCTTTTAGAGCGAAATCACGATAGACTCCCTTTATCCCGCTGTGACTACAAGAATTTTTTATGTGCTCATAGGCTTTGCGCACCTCGATTCCATGCAAGCTATCCTCCAGGGCGATCTGTAAATATATTCCCTTTTTATTATTCCGGAGTTCTTCTGTAATAGAAATTTCAACCTTTCCTAACGGGGATGCGGCATGTCTCATTACCTCGAGGAGCTCTGCTTTCGGAGCACCTGCCGATATAAGAGCCGCAACAAACATATCTCCGGCCATTCCGTATTCAGGATTAATAATTAAGTTCTTCATCATTGAGGTTTAACTCCTTATTTCATAATTTAGCTTTGTTCTGTTTTTCCATCATATTTTTACGATACTCAACTGACAGGAGTGTGTCATTTCCTGTCACTATATAAGGATTCCTCATGACGCTTTTCTATAAAAGCAATAGTAAAAGACAATCTGCATAGTCCGTTCCTTGAACGGCAGTGGCTTCCTTGTATCAGTTAAATCCTTACGTTAATTAAGGGTGAAAAAACAACAACTTCACTTTATACCCTGAAGAAAGACAAAGTATATAAGATTAGAGAAAAGTGTGCAAGATTTTTAATCCGGATAGTGAGGTGAAAAAGTAAATTTAATCTTGACACCACTTAATCAATTTTGATAGACTATATATTGCATGTTAAATTATGGCGAAAGGAGGTGATTCTCATCGCATACGTCATTGTAAATTCAGAAGAAGAACTTGAAAAAGCGATTAAACGGTTTAAAAGACAGGTTGAAAAAGAAGGAATTATCCGCGAATGGAAGAAACGGGAATATTTCGAAAAACCATCAACTATCCGTAGTCGAAGAAAAAAAGCACTTAAGCGCAAACAAATGAAAAAACAGCGTAAGGGTGGCAGCAGCTCAAGCAGTAGCAGCAGCAGTAGTACCAGCAGCAGTAGCAGCAGTGGAAACAATTCCCGTAATTATTAGAAATATATTCAACTATTTTGGGGTTGTCATTTTCATCAATTACATAGACATTTTATATTCTTCATAGTCGTGAGAACACGGAAATGATAAACTCATTAAAATCGTAAATCATCCGGACAGTTTCGTTAATTGTCCGGATATATATGATTGTTATCATTCACGCCCTGAATCACTTATAAAGTTGATCTATTTTTTTCTTATATAAATCAGATATAATATTTCTCTTCAATTTGAGGGTTGGAGTGAGTTCTTTCCCAATCTCAAAAGGTTCTTTGAGAAGTATAAATTTAAAAATGCGTTCAAATGCCTTAAATCCTTGTTTTACATTCACCTTGGAATCAATCTCTTTTTTCAGAAAAATTTCGATTTCAGGCATATCAATAAGGTCTTCAGGTTTCGTAAAAGCCAGATCATTCTCCCTGGCATAGCGGGCAAGATTTTCAAAATGCGGAACCACTAATGCTCCCAGATATTTCTTATCCTGACCGACGACCATGACCTGTTCGATATATTCGGATTGTAAAATCGTATCCTCAAGAGGACCCGGTTCAATATTTTCACCTCCCAATAACACGATCGTTTCTTTTTCCCGGCCTAAAATCTTTATCTCTCCGTTAATCGTACACATTGCCAGATCACCGGTATTAAGCCAGCCATCATCAGAAAGGATTTTTTTCGTCTCTTCCGGGTTTTTATAATAGCCTTTCATCACATTTGGTCCTTTGATAAAAAGGACTCCTTTTTCACCCGGAGGCAGTTCCTTTCCTTCCGGGTCGCAAATTTTAAAGGTAATTTCAGGCAGAACCGGTCCGATGGTGTTCGCAATCGGGGAGTGTTGTTTTCTTACCGACACCACAGGTGCTGCCTCGGTAAGGCCGTATCCTTCCAGAAGAAGGATACCAGTAGCTGCAAAAAATTTATCAACATGAGGCGGAAGCGCTCCTGCTCCGGATACGCCGAATTTGAAATTACCCCCTAATTTTTTCTTAATTTTCCCAAAAACCAGAAGGTTCCCAAGAAATTTTAATGGAGCAAAAATGATAAATGGAAAAAAACTTACGAGTATATCAATAATACGATTCCTTTTTTTAAATTGAGGCAGCCATCCCTTGAGCATATTCCGGAAATAAACATAAATCGTTCCCACACCTATAAAGAAGTTAAAAAGCGACTTTTTTATTGCACTTCCGGCACTCACATTCTTATATATCCCCGCCCGGACCGATTCCCAGATACGCGGAACAGACGGGAAAATAGTCGGTTTCATCGTCTCCATATCCTCAAGCATTATTTTGCCGACGAGTTTTGAGTAAACAAGAGAACCGCCGGTAAAAAGAGCAACATATTCAACAGCCCGTTCAAAGGCATGCCAGATCGGAAGAACAGAGAGAAAGACGTCCCCCTTGCCCATATCAAGATATGCGACTGTTGTTCGTATTTGATGAAGAAAATTATCATGGGTGAGCATAACACCCTTGGGCTGACCGGTTGTACCGGAAGTATAGATAATAGTAGCCAGATCGTCTCCTTTTCCTTTATCTATTTCCCGGTTAAAACAATCCGGATCCTTTTCAAGAAGGGCTTTACCTTTATCGATTATTTCTTTAAAGGTAAAAACCTCAATTCCCTTCTCTTTTTTTGAAGCAGGATTATAATCTTCATCCAGAACAATAAAGGTTTTTAAAAGGGGAAGATCCTTTTTTATCGATAAAACTTTTTCAAACTGTTCCTCGTTTTCAACAATACACATGGGGCATTCTGCATGCCGAAGAATATATTTTATTTCATCTCCAGAGGAATCCGAACCTCGTGGGATATCCAGCGCACCAATACCAAGAATCCCCAAATTAGAAACAATCCACTCTTTCCGGTTGTCAGATACCACACCGATATGTTCACCTCTTTTCACATTGACGCTCATAAGACCTGCACCGAACTGATTAATCATCGTGAATAATTCAGAGAAAGATACAGTCTTAAATTTTTTATTTTTATCTTTACAATGAAGAGCCGGGGCATCCCGGTATTGTTTTACCTTTTCCCGGAAAAATGAAAGTAATGTTATTTCCATCAAAACCATCCTTTTAAAAATAAATTTAAACCACGAAAAATCTTACACTGAATATATCAATATTATTACATACATTATAAACTGCAAATCAAATAAATGTCAAATTTGTCAAGGCTGGTTCATGATTACACTTTTTCCAATTCCTCTGTCCGGGTTGTAAGATCGGCTAAGATCGAATCTTTTATATTCGAATAGAGCTTTTCCTCTTCTTCGGCAGATAAGGTTTTTGATTCATTTTTCCTGCTCTGTGCAAACAAAGCCTGACAAAGGGTAACTATATTATTAAAAAATTGAGAAGTATACTTAACTTCTACTTCTCCATAGTTAGTACTATTTATTATTGATATAAGACTCTCGATATCGGGCTTGAGTACAAGTATCGCGGAGGCAAGAAGCTCCTCTTTATTCATGGCAACTGAATTACTCTGTATTATTTTATTACTCATTTTAGTCTCGATAAAAGAGTTATATTTGGCATCCATTGTCTTAATGATTTTTCCAACTCTTTTACCTATCTTTTTCGCATCCCGGGTTCCCATGATTGCCGCAAAGCAAAAAAATATAAATACGGCTATTAAAATCCAACCCCAGAATGGAATTGATCCGAGAAAACCACTTATAATTGATAATATATCTGTATTCATAATATAAATTCTAATGAATTTACCCGGGATTGCAAGAAGTATTTTCTTTCATTATAAAACAGGGGATTTCCTTATTTATCAGGAAAATCAAATATTTTTACCAGAGCCTTGACTTAACTCCGATTTATCATCATTCTGACAACTATGGAGAACAAAGAAAAGAAACCGGAAGCCGGTTACAGACTTTATACAAACAAAACAGGGAATTTTAGTTTTGAGATACCCGGAAATTGCAAAGATGTCGTATGTTCGGAACAGAAAATACCTACGGCAGCAGGGGTCGGATCATTAATGAGCTATATAACGGAAAATAATGAAAAAGCTTTTATGCTGGGGATTACCGAACTGGGGATTACTCTCGATAAAGAATCCGCACTACAAGTAATGGAATATGCCAGAGGAAATGTCATTGAGGCATCGGAAACAATCGCCTCGGATTCCGTTGAAATACATAATCTCCCGGCACTTACCCTCCGGGTTTCGCGGATAGAGAATAAAATTAAGGTTTATATGGATATTCTGTTCTGTATCAAGGACGATAAACAATATCAACTCGAGGTTGTTGCCACGAATGAATCTGCTTTGAGTGATCCGGAAGTGCTTCATTTTTTTGAATCGTTTAAGTTTTTGTAAAATTTACAAAACCGAGGGGATACAGGGATACATTACAATTGAAAGTAATCCTCCTGATCTTAGGTACGGATCTTCAATCCGAATCCTCCGGATCTTCAATCCGAATCCTCCGGATCTTCAATTTCCACGTTTTTGGATTTTTCCTTGATCATCTTACTAAAAGATATTTTAGGTACGAACATCTGTGGTTTTGCAGGGATAAGCAGTTCTTCATCGGTACCCGGAATTTTACTTACCCGGGCTTTTTGGGCGGCACGTTTTTTAATAGAGAGTTTCCCTATCCTCCCAAGAGACACCCTTTCACCAAGAAGCATCCCCGATTCGAGGATAAAGAGAAAGTCATCGAGTAATTGCCCCGCGAGCTTCTGTGTCATATTATTTTTACTCGCAATATACCGGATAATTGCTTTCATAGTAAAATTATCCGGAGTTGCTCCTTTTTGAGACGTAATTTTTCTGTTTGCTTTGGTAAAACTATTGGTAAGAAAAATCATCGCCTCCCTGATCCGTTTTTCCTGGTCAAGGATTGGGATTTCCTTATCACAGACTGCGATCTTTAAGAGGGAAGATGTTTGCTTTATTTTTCCCTCGGTGAACATCGCTTCCGAATCAATTCGTATATCATCTTCCAGATCGGTTTCCGGTACGTACACGACATTCGGGACATCACTTCTTAACTTGATACTCGCATATTCCACTACACGGCTTCCCTTCACAAGAGGTCCGAGGGAGACAAGACTTCCGGAATACGAATAGAGAAGCACCGGCCTTTCATCATCCTTTTTAAACGTCTCAATCTCGGTCATATCAAGTACCTTTATCTGACCCTCGAATAATTTCTTCTTTTCCATCCAGTTTTGAGCGATTAATTCATTCGATTCATCCCCGGGAGGCAACCCTGATGATTCTGTAATATTTCTTAAATGAGTCTGAATGTTTTCCGGAAGCTGGTTAAAAATTTCTCCCATAATGGTTTCCTCTCCTTCTTCTTATAGAAATGACAAATCTGTTCTTCCCAGCTGAATGACATCATGCTGGAAAATCCGTATATATTTCTCTCGTGGAATTCTGTTTCCGTTTACTGATGTTCCATTTGTGCTATTAAGGTCTTTTATAAAATATGCTTTTTTTATCTTTTGTATAATTGCATGGTAGCGTGAGATCAGGTTATCTTCAAGAACAATATCATTCATCGAATCCCGGCCGATGGTTATTTTTGCCGTAAGAGGCACTGATTTATCATTTAAACGGAGACAACGTCTTTCGGGTTTTCTAATTTTCTGCAAACGTTGTCCGAGATTGCTCTGAAAATCCAGGGTGATTTCATTCATGAAAAGATCCCTCCCTATCACTTTCTTTCATTACCTGTTTACATTATAATTCATTTTTTAAAAAGTTCAATCAACACCTGTTTTTTTTATTCTTTAACCTGTACTTTCTTTTCATTTTTTATATTCATACGGAGAGCAGATCAATTTTTCAGAACCGGCCAGTTCATCGCCGTCAGCCACTTCTTTACAGCTTCGGAAAATCCGCATTCATCGTGTGAAGCAACAGAGGGAAACATTGCCTTCAGGTCCGCAGGTCCATTCGAGACAATATAAGCTGATGTTGCCCAGGTTAAAAGATCAAGATCATTATAGTCATTACCCACAGCAAGGACATTATTCTTATCTATATTAAACTGGGAAGCAAGCCAATGGGATGTTTTTCCTTTTGATACATTTTCCGGAAATACTTCAATCCAGAGAGATACATGATCCAGGGGGGAGGTTGTTCTGATAACGGTAAAACCGGGGAGATGTATTGATACCTCATCATATATATGCTGATGATGTTGATCTGTCTTTTGACGAAGATTCGTCACAATTGCAAGGAGCTGGCTTGCCCGGGGAAATTGAGAAGGAAGATTTTCCCACCTGGATGTATACTCTTTATATATTCGAATTCTATGTTCAAAGTCCTGGTTATCATCATTTTTAAGATAATAATAAAAATAGTGGTTATCCGGGATAGGATTATGTACTGCGAAATCGAGGGAATGACTGGCAAAGAAAGAAGCAACCTGTTGTACTTCCGGTGAATCCATTGTGATTATCCGGGTATAATCTTTGGTCGTGTGATCCCAAACACCCGCTCCGCAGGAAAAAATTATATAATCCACGGGGAAGCTGTCATCAATCGTAGAAAAGAGAGAATAAAGATTCCTCCCTGTGGCAAGGACCCGCAGAAAACCGGCATGCTTTAGCATCACAAGAGTTTTATAATCTTGTTCCTTAAGCTTCCTGTTTTTATCGAGTAATGTTCCGTCCAGGTCTGTAATCACGATCCCCTTGTAATCAAAGGAGGATCTGTCAATTGGCAGCGAAAGTGTTTCTATCATTTATCCTTTTATAATATATTTCTGGCGCTCTTTCATTTTGAGAACCCCTACTTCATCGATATTCTTTTTATAATACCGTTGAGGTTCTCCGGGACAGGTGATGCCCTGAAAGGGGTAAATATTGTCAAGAAAAGCGATAAGCCCCTGATTATTTAAGATTGATATAAGCTCCTCAAGCCCTTTCCGGGCACCGTTTTGCTCAAAGGGAGATATCCACTTATTCTCAATGGCAGTCATAAATTCATCTTCATCTGTTACCTTATGTGTCCGGCCATTGCTTCCAACAAGAATATCATATTCCAGGTCAATATTATAGAAGTTATTATTAAGTTTGAAAAGCGGGGTGCTTATGTCACAATCAAAACAACAATCGATCGGTCCGGGAAGTATCTCGAAATCGCCGTTTTTTGCTAAAAAGCAGTGAATATCAAACCATTTATCATAAAATACAAAATGCCTGAGGACGAGATCATGGATAGCGATATCATAAATAAGTGTGGTAGCATTATGAAGCCTGATACAGTCTTCTGAAAACTCAGATACTCTGACTTCGGAAGGAAAATGAAGGTTATTAAAATAATAAGTTTTTGCTTTCATTTCTCGATGATACTTACATTACACACCAATGTTTCTGCTCACGTTACATCCTTATATGTAAAGAGATCCTGCGTTTCACTCATAACCCTCTTGTTCTTATTTTAAAACAAGAACAAGGGAGGTTCTGGCATAGAATATCCAACAATTTTAGTATGATATTCCTTTTATAGTAGTGTACTTCCACATTTCATCTTTTACAAGATATTCCTCTTAAAAAAATTA
>JAFGRV010000155.1 GCA_016934975.1 Spirochaetales bacterium
CCCGAATCAGGGTGCCTCTTCTACATAATAATTCCTATTATGGTCACTATTTCTGTTCAACCAGGGGATTATTCATTTATATATCTGAATAAATAGAGGTGAGTAACAATCAAAAAATACACAATAAACGAATTACGAAATTTCATACAATGCCTTTATAAATAATACCCTGCCTGGTCCACAACAGATACTATTTAAAAGTATATGAAAATAATTTCTTAATTCAATGGATAATTGAAGTTCAATGAAATTTTTTTAAAATCATATCCTGCTTTTTTAAAACATCTTCTATAGATGCTACAAACAACCGGGTGAGGACGCTGCCTTTTTAATCGCTTGTATATGTTCCGGGGTTGTGCCACAGCATCCCCCGATGATATTGACACCTGCACGAATAAGTTCTTCCACATATGAAGCAGTCTCATCCGGTAACTCGGGAAAAACATTTTTTCCATCTTTTAGCACGGGCATCCCGGCATTTGCGTGTACCAAAATCGGTATACTCCTGTTTACAGAGCGTATTTCCTTTACGATAGGTATCATTCCGGCGATTCCGTTCCCGCAATTTGTCCCGACGATATGAGCCCCGGCTTCCACTATTTTTACAGTCATTTCCGCCGGAGAGACCCCCATCATTGTTCTGTATTCATTTGTAACTGTTTTATCAAAAGTGAACGTACAGATAATCTCCAGAGGTGTCGTTTTCCTGGCTGCTTTAATGGCTATCTCTGCTTCGTCTAACGCAGTCATGGTTTCGATACAAAGGGCATCGCAGCCTCCGTCATAGAGTGCTTTTGCCTGTTCTGCATAGGCCTCGTATATTTCCTCTTCCGTTACATCACCCATCATAAGGATTTTTCCTGTTGGTCCGATAGAACCGATAACATACCTGTCACTTCCGGCAGCCGACCGTGAGATTTCTGCAGCTTTTTTGTTTATTTCATACACCTGGTTTTCCAGGTTAAAATGAGCAAGTTTAAATCTGGTACCCCCAAAACTATTGGTCTCGATAATATCAGATCCTGACTGTACATAACTCATGGCAATATCAAAGACATCATCCCGATGAGAAAGATTCCACTCTTCCGGACATTCACCGGCTTTCATTCCTTTTTCCTGAAGAAGAGTCCCCCAGGCTCCATCCGAAATAAGAATCTTTCCTTTTTTTATAAGTTCGGTAATACTTAATTTAGAAGAAGATTTTAACATCAACTGCCTCCTTTTTTCCTTTCACTCTTATAATAATTTTAATGATTCCAATAAAGTTTACTGCATAGAAATTACAATATTTTAACCGGAACCACAGATTATACCAATTTAACGGATTCATCAATATCTTTACCGGCGTAATAGTGAACTCCGTATTCCTTTTCATAACATAATTCTCAATACCCAAAAATAAAAGGGCTGTCTGATGTCTGTATCAGACAGCCTCCTTATCTATTCAATTGGTTTTATTTTATATGTTGATGAAAATTAATAAATGACCGTTATTCCTTTATAGTGCAATAATGGTATTATACAATGGAGAGCTTTCCAATTCAGGGGATTACCTGTCAATTGCACATCTTCCAGGCATCCCAGGCCAATCAGGCAGGAGATATCCCTTACCCGGTTATTATCCAGGTTAAGCTCCTTCATACTCTGCATAACAGACAAACCATGAATATTCTTGATAAAATTACAGCTTATATCCAGGGTTGATAAACAGGAAAGATAATCCAAACCGGATAAGTTTTTAAGACCCGCATTTTTTACGGTGAGATGTCGTAATGAATAATTACCGTAAAGATGACGCAACTCTCGTAATGATGTGCAGCTTGCCGACAGGGTTGTCAGTCTTAAGAGCCCGGCCAGAGGTGTATAGTCAACGATGTCATTGTGATCTATCGAGAGTGTTGTAAGAAATGTCATCCCCGAGAGGGGTGCAATATCTGAAATGTTGTTTTCCGAGATATCCAGTTCAATCAAGCTAAAACCGGCAACCACAGAAATATCATTTATATTATTTCCGGCTGCATTCAGGGTCATTAAACTGGGATTTTGGGATAAAGGATCCAGGCTGATAAGAGCATTATAGCTGCAATCGATATCAAGAAGCGAAACACAGGAAGCCAGGGGTAAAAGGTTTTCTACCTGGTTATGATCCATTTTTAAGTGATTAAGGGGCATGTTTGCTAAAGCACTGATATCTGTCAACCGATTGTGATCGATTTCCAGATATTCAATGGGACGGCCCGATAAAGGAGCAAGGTCAGTGACCTGATTGCGGCTGATATCCAGACTGCTTAATCCCAGACCGGAAAGGGGGGAGAGATCACTTATAGCATTATCCTCCAGGACAAGACCGGTTACGAAGAAAAATCCGGATAAAAAGCTTATATCACGTAAACCGCTGTGACTGATATCGAGTACAAAGATTATATTTTGGGAAAGGACACTGTAATCTGTGATAGGATTCGCGCCCAGTTTCAGGGACAAAAGAAAGGGGAACATTCTTAATGGAGTAATATCTTCCACAAGGTTGGCTTCAATATCCAGCGTCATAAGAGAAAACAGGCTTGCTAATGGGGAGAGATCACTCACCCGGTTTCTATTGATTTCGAGTGTATTCAGGCCGGGGAGACCAGCAAGAGGTTGCAGATCGGTGATCCGGTTATTGTTGAGGACCAGTGTGATAAGGAGGGGACAATGTGCCAGGGGAGTAAGATTGCTGATAAGGTTTGTATCCAGGTTGAGATAATACAATCGGGGATGATCTCCAAGCCCATTGAGAACTTCTATACAGTTATTATTCAATTGTAATCTCGCCAGGTTCAAACATCCGGCCAATGGAGTCAGATCACTGATGCGGTTATTATCCAGATTAATATATGTAAGCTTCGTGCATCCGGTCAGGGGAGATATATCGGACAGAGCATTGTGAGAGAGCTTTAGATCTGTCAATTGTGTATGATCCGATAGTCCTGCTACGCTGGTAAGGCTGTTATTATTAATAAAACAGCTGTATAAACTCTCATGATGAGCCAGGTCATCCAGGTTTGTGATTCTATTATTATTGAGATCAAGATAATACAATTTTTGCAGATGAGCCAGTGGATTTAAATTCCTTATATTATTGTTATTCAAATTCAGGTATTGGAGCCGAGGTAATCCTCTGAGGGAAGCTATAGAAGATATGCCATTAAATTCCGCACTGAATAATTCCAGGGCAGTAAGCCTTGCCAGGGGCCTGAGATCCCGGATTTCATTAAAATCCAGATAAAGTTTGGTTAACGCTGTGAGTCGGGATAAAGGCCTCAAGTCCTTTATTTTATTGTAGTTCATTGTAAGTGAGGTCATGGATGTAAGCTGCGAAAGGGGATACAAATCATTAATCCCGCAATAATTTATCGTAAGAGAGGTCAATGCTTTGAGTTCGGACAAGGGTTGAAAGTCCCTTATCCCGCAATAATATAGAGAAAGAGTTGTGAGGGATGTAAGTTCAGCCAGAGGGCTTATGTCACCCCCCGTAAAATAACCGATACTCAGGGAGTTTAAGTTTGTCAGATATTCAAGCCCTTGTAAATCTTTAATAGTGCTGTCATAGATACTGAGCCAGGTAATACTCTCTACATCTTTAATAGAAAGTGCTCCGTCCGGTTTATTGATCTTACGCCTTACAACCTCTTCCAGTGCAGGATCGGGAAAGAGCGTACCATCCGGCTGTGAGGGTGAAGGTGGATTAAGAGTAAAAGCACCGGCCAGAGAATCCAGATATTCTCTTAAAAGTGCATGACGGGCTTTTATATGATTAATAAGGGTATTAATTTCCTTATTAAACTGATCGAGTCCGTCGGTGAGGTAGGTATAACCTGTACGTTCACCTTCCGGACCGGTAATATATGGCCGGATTAAGTCTGAAAAATAGTGTATTCTGGAAATAACATAATTTTCGTTAAAGCCCCCATCCTTTGCCTTTACCATTTCCTCGTGATATATGTTCCGGTAAACCGGGTCATCCAATAAAAAACGGATTAAAGGCCATTGGGGACCAACTTCATCAAGAGATAGACTTAGGGTTGGAATCCAGGGCCAGATACTATCGGAAAGAGATGCATTCAAATCCCAGGGAAACCATACGAGCCGTCCGCCGTTGGACAAATCCTGGTACAGATAATAGTTGAGTGCATTCCAGCCGTAGCTGTCCCAGCTTACCGCGGAGGTGTTCACCGCCAACCAACGGAGAAAAGCCCGGACATCCAGGACCTCTTCCAATCCCGCACGCCAGGCAGCGGCATCACTCCGGGAAGCATTTAAGGCGGAAATGGCAGCTTTAACATCACTCCAATCAGCATCATCTTCATTGGTCTTCTTCTCAAATCCCGCCTCGTTAAAGTGGGTCCAGTCGGCGCCATCCCCCAGGGGTTTGTATAAATTCCCATCATTATCATCAAACTGAGTTTTTAGCATTTCATCCGAGGGATCTTCAATCATTGTATAGAGTCCCCAATACTCGGGACCATTCCCGGAATCCATAAAAACACGGCAAAAGGTACTGCGGGCAGCAGGAACACCACTGTCACGAAAAATATCCGCGCAGATTTTTTCGTGTAAGAATGAGGGGTCATACCAGTTATTTCCAAAGGTCATTTTTTTGAAACCGTAAAACCTCTGATCTTTAATCTCCGGGTAGTCACCATCGAATTTATCAAAATTGAAGCGTAAGGGATATTTGTGATTGGTAGCTTTGTCCATATGAAGAGTACTATTCCCCTTATATCGCATCCCCACATGCCACCAGGTAAAACCATTATACTTCACAGTTACCGGTATATATATTGGATCCACTCCGCCATACATCTGTAACCCGGCCAAATCCTGATCTATCTTCTGTAAATCTCCGGGATCAATAACTATATCAATACGATGTACCCGGTCTTCTGCAAATACCAGGTCATAATTTCCGTCGGTACTTTTATGGTGAGTTTCTTCGGTCCAACCTTTGGGACGGCCTACAAAAACCCGGAGTTTAACTTCCCCCTCCAAACCGCTATTATCAGTAACAGTTAATGTAACCTTAAAATCATCCATCTCCTGAAAAGCGTGTGTGACATTCACACCGCTGCCGGTAGTTCCGTCATCAAAATTCCACTGGTAGCTGACAATATATCCGTCAGGGTCATATGACTCCCCGGCATTGAAACTAACAAGCCCGCCAACCGGGGGCTGTAAATCGGAGACATTTATCACGGCGACAGGTTCCATATCACCGGAGTCGGGAGTCGATTGGCCCTCCACTGCACAAACAATAATCATATATACTATGACAGTTATTGTAAAAACTATAGATTTCTTTTTAAAATAGTTCATGAGGATTCTCCTTAAATTATTTATTAATGAAAAATCAAGATTTTTTATAATTACCTCGTTATTTAGAAATAATAAGAAAAATGTAATTTGCTTTCGATATTACTAATAACTATAAAAATAAGGCACATGCAATACAAGTAAAATATACAATAAAAACTTTTATAACCGAATATCAAAAAGTAGTCAATTAACAAAAATGAAAATTTAATCATTTTTCAGATAATTTTCTATTTATGTGGCGGATAAAACGATCCGGTATGTACTGTTTATTATCACCAATGGGATATTAACTTACCAATATCCAGGTTTATTCTCAGGGTAGAAATCCGGAAATTCGTCTTTATCATAGATTCTTTTGGCATTTATATAATCTGAATAAGTTCTAATGAAAGGAGTATAAACATGAAATTTATTACAAATAAGAGCCAAAAAACGGCAATACAACCATGGCCAGGTGGGTTTAAATTTGGGATATGGACCTGGTAATCTGTTTGTGAGCGCTCTTTAATCTAACAAACAACGTGAGTGTTTCATCGATTATGATGAGACGTTCACAATTATTTACAGCTAAAAGATGAAAAATGTTTATTAAACTTACGAGACTATATAAAGAAGTAACCTGCGAAGGGATTTTAAGAAAAATTAAAAATATCGCTTAAATGTTGGTGCCGAGAGTTCTTTTCAGGTTATGTTAAGCCGGTGTTGCATCCGGGGTCGGCAGGGAAGTAGAGTTTTTTTCATTTTATGCTCCTCTATTTTTTTTAAACGTCTTTATAGTTCAGTTTATCTTTTTTATATAGCAAATAATATACATTATTTTAAAACCGAGGATCCGGCATCCCGCGTTTTAACCATATTTCATAAGGAATAAGAATATTAAAATGATACAACAAAATAATGACAAGTGCAGTAAATAAAGCAAAAACTATCACAATAGAAGCCGGAAGGATGTTTTTTTTATCCATAAAAAAAACAAGAATCCCGGCCACAAAGGTTAATCCGGGGATAAAAAGAAGATAAAGAATATTAAAGCCTGTATAATTTCCCGGAATCATTAAAATGCGGAAAAAAAGACCTGATAAACACAATACATTACAGATGACACAGACTACTGCCACATATTTCAATTTTATTATGGATTTACCTCTTATACTTTTTATAACTTTAGAAATCATTTTTGGATTAATGTATGTACATGCAAAGGAGAGAGGAACAACAATCCACAACCATGTGACCACATGAAAGTAGAAACCATCCCCAAAATAACCATTTTCACCCTGTAATATTATATGGTCTTCCAAAGGATAATCGGCAAAGGCAATATAGCTGGTAAATGCCGGTGTATTTTTTAAAACAAGAAAAGATTCCGGAGAGTCTGCTAAATTAATTTGAACAAGGAATAATTTAATAAAAAGAAAAAACAGCGTCAAACAGATTAATACAATTCGGATAAGTTTCATGGTTATTCTCTCATTCCTTATGGCGGGGCTAAACCCGTCCGCCGGCGAATTGCAGGCAAATGAGTATATAAATCATCACCGGGACATACTGTGGCAGTAAAATCACGATGTCCGCCTAACTTTATAATAGTTGGAAATATAATCTTTAGTTTATTTACAAGGCTTACCACTTTATTAATTTGAGCAGTTGTCGGGGTATCATTAAAAAGATCCAGTCCATGGGGATTAAAATCCCCCATCACGAGAATTCCGATTTTCTTTGTATTGGCATTTCCGACATGGGAGCCCTTAAAATAGAGTTTTCGTCCTTCATATACGGTTCCATCAGGCTTAATAAGAAAATGGTATCCGACATCATCCCAATGAGATTCCCCCATATGTTTTGTTTCGATGTTAACGGGATCTTTCTCACCACCATCCCCGGAATGATGAATTACTACTGTGTCATATTCATCATCCGGGTCCATACGTTCATATGCCGGGAGCCGCTCTCCCCAGGTATCCCTGGGGACGATTCTATTATCCATGATAAATTTGGCTGCTATAGGATGATATGGGATTCCATCCATTCTTGAGCCATCTCCAAATGTTCCGTTTTTTCCACGTCTGTATGCCCATAAATGAATATGAGTACTGGCACTCATAATTTCAACATATGAATTTCTGTTCTGAGAGAAATAAGCATACCCGGATTGCCCTATTGTTTTTACTTTTTGATCTACAGCAAAAATCTGTGCAGGTGACCACCCCCTTTTTTCCATCAATCCTGTATTACACCCGCATAAGAGAAGAAGCCCTTTCTCTTGATGCCATGGTAGACGATCGAGCAGCACCATTTCCCTTACATGAAGTGTTCCATCATCCGATGTACTTTTCTTGAATTCCAGACCGTCGGTTCCGGATCCGCTTGATTTCGAAGCATGGGTTAATAATATTGCTTCACGGACAACAAATCCCGAAGCAATACATTTATCGTTTACAGAATCCCAGACATTTTTAAAATCCGTTTCACTTCTTATACCTTCTTTGAAAATCATATCCTTCTCTGACCGGAAATGACTGTACAGATTTACCTGGCGTTCCCAGTTCTCTGCCACACGTTTGAAGGCATCGTCCGGAACTTCATAATAAATCGCAAAATAAAGAGCTGGTGGCAGTAATGTAATATAAATTTGATTATTCTTCATTTCAGTACTGTCAAACAGGCCTTCATCCACCATTTCCTGTGCTTTATTCAGGGTTTGGGTTCTCCTGGCAGCAGTATTGTTCGAAGGTATAACAGCCATCCCGTCGCCATTACTGTGAATTAACTGGGGATTCAGACCGAAATTAAGCCGGTTTCGCAATATCTGAACATGCCGCAATAATTGAACAGACAACCGCATCGGATTTGCCAGTGTATTAAATTCATGATAATAAAAATTTTCCGCTAAACGTGCGTCCGTAACGCCAGTAACAAGACCGGTGATATATTTTCTCCCCCAGTTTTCATAAACAATAACATCGCGGTTTGTTGCCATCCCTGCCGGCATAAGACCGTCAATTTCACGATAAACAGCATCTGCCTGCCGGTTAGCATCGGCATTAAAATATTCATCCTTGGCATTCGCAGTTTCTGAACCGAACCAGCGCCAGGGGAAATACATCGCGTGCTGCACAGAAATTGTCCGTAAAAGGTTAGCATTATGAAGCCTTTCTCTGAAAAGGGCTTCTGCTTGATTTCTTGAGTTATGAGCAAAAACTCCCGTATAAGAATCTACTGTAGCTGCCGGAACAGAAGGATTCTCCAGGAGTATATTCACAAAATCTGCCCGGCCGGAATTGCAAAATGCCCGGAGTCGTGGATTCCGGGTTGTGTGTGCCGCGTTCGTATGAGCCCAGATACATGGATTTTTTATTCCGGCCCGGATTAATAACTGCCAGAGCTTCCAGGCCAGGGAATCGGCGCCAGCCTCTTCACATGGATAGGCGAAACCATAGCGGTTATCACCATAATTACTCGGATTATTCGGATTAAGATCAGCATTATAACTTCTCCCGGCACTACAGGCAAAAATCGGAATTACCACATCGTCGGATATAAGATTTCTGATCTGGTTCACAAAGGTGGAAAGTGTATTATCCGTAGATCGTAATGATCCGGCACTGTCATATCCTGCCCGGTTAATCTTTAGCTTTTTTCTGATACCATGACAATAAATACCGACCATAGACGCCTTCGGTGTATTATTCAGTCCAAATTCATTCTGAAGATGATTCGCAACATTACGTATACCATCATCTATCGCCTCATAAGAAGTTATAATATGTCTTCCGAATTTCAGGTCGGAACCATCCATAATAAACGTGGGGAGTGTTGCGATCATCTGTTCAGCCTGGCTGGCAAATTCACCTTCATTCGGATAATCAGCTACAAATGAAACGGCGAATCCACCCCGTGTCATTATTTGCCGGCGGGCACTGGGATACACATTGTTTACCAGAAATGGTTCGGCTCTTCTATAAGCAGCAAATGAATTATTTTCCGCAGTTGTTTTTAATACAGCTGCCAGTTCAAATACGCCTTCATACTCCGGCATTGTTTTAGTATATACCTGGGCTGCCGATTCACCCACGGGAATAAGAGAAAGATTTGTCTTGCCGAGGAATTGCCTACTCATGGCTTCATAGCTCGTTATCCGGTTAAAATGAGACGCTCGTTCTGTCGTCCTGAAAGAAAAGTTGCCATTTTCCAAAACAACAACACCGGCCATACTCACAACACGACGGTTACTCCTGGTATTTAAATCAGTCTCTTCATTCCCCAAATACCGTGAAGCTACATTATAAAAATCCAATTCCCACAATTGCAGATAACAATCTGCCGGTGTATTGCTGTTAACTGTCGCTGCTTCATGATATGGTATCCGGGATAAGTAATGACTATAGTCAGATTCCCGGTTTGTAGCAATTGCCACCAACCGGATATTCAAATTTGACTCTTCCGTAGCTGTTCCCTGGGTAGATAATGTTACTAAGAACATCCTTTCAGGCATACTATTTCCTCATTTCAGACTAATCCCAGGATTCCCAGGATCCCGTATTCTTTATCATCACTCCCTCTTTCCAGATAAAACTGTATTTCCGGCGGAAATATTTCCACTCGGGAGTTACTTTTTCTTCTTTAATTTCCACACCTGTGACAACTGTCATGCCGTCACCCCGTAACGGGGAGATTCCCTGTGGAAGATACGGAATATCATTCGGTACAAAAACTTCTTTTAATCCTTCTTCACTATAATCCCACGTTGATGTTCCGAAATACGGACTCCTCATATTCATTTTATCGAGTATCATAAAATGATATAACATTTTCTGACCTGCTTCACAATATTGGGCAATAATAATTGTACTTTTATCCTCTTTGCTTAAATAATAAATTTTATATTGAGAACAGGAACATTCATTATAAATTTCATCCTCTGTTAATGCAGGCTTAATAAAGGGTGATGTATCAATCAATACATAAGTAACAGGATCACT
The DNA here is from genome assembly GCA_016934975.1 of Spirochaetales bacterium. Lineage (GTDB taxonomy): Bacteria > Spirochaetota > Spirochaetia > SZUA-6 > JAFGRV01 > JAFGRV01. The sequence goes on from JAFGRV010000155.1 coordinate 10,335, forward strand.
ATTTGAAAAAAGGAAAATTCCTGTTTGGTACTCTTGGGGTACTTTTTCAGGTATCGGACTAGAAGTAATTACCACGGGAATATATTGTTCATTTATTAATAGACATTTTGCCCAGTCTATGGAATATCCGCGAAAGTGCTCATTTATATAGATTTTCGCACTATTCAGAAGTGACTTCTCCGGGGATACATCAGATCCGGGGTACACAGAGAAGAGAGCAAAAAAGCTGCTGAAACAAAAAATTATAAAACCTCTCTTTAGCCAGGTATGAGATGTACAAATCTTTTTATTAATCCACATTATTGAGCTCCTCATCTGTGGGATTTTCCCAGGCATCCCTGATTTCCGGTAAGGCATCATAAGGAACATGGATCGGATGAGGAGGATCATTATCCGGTATTGATGCAATATGAAATATTATTTCACCTACCTTAAGTAAATACTCCCCGGCAGGAACATCCTCAAGAAGGAATTCCCCGTTATCATCCGTTGACTTTTCATAGGTTACTCCATCTACAGTCAGAATGAAATTCTGTCCGGGCCAAATATCTAATCCCAGTTCGGTAAACAAAGTAAATGCAATGTTATACGTTCTCTCCAACTGAAATATATACTTCCTGCCGCTGCGTATCCGGACTTTTTGTCCTTTTTTTATAATTATTATATCATCTTTATCCTTTTCCACATCAAATTCCTTTACCACAATTCTATTTTTCCAAAAAGCTTTTATTGAACAAACGGTGGACATATGACCTGAATAAAGTACCGTTCATAATTGTACAATAACTTTCTGTTGGATGCAAGGATTATATTTTTTCACTGGAAAATAACAGTGAAATCATTTTAAGCAAACATAATCCCGCTTTTTGCCTGTGAAAAAGAGCGTCTTTGTGTCATAGGGTAATAAAGTGACCTGCCGGATTATAAAAGGTATCAATTCCCTGCCCAGAAACGATCGAGGAATTCCGGGAGCACTGCCACATCCTCCACCGCGGTGTAATGCCGCCACTCGGCCGGAAACAAGGCGAGGTAATCCCGGCGCAAAAACCGGGCACCCACCAGGACCACTACACCACGATCCTGTTCCGAACGAATCAGTCGGCCTGCGGCCTGGAGTACTTTATTAAATCCGGGAATCATATACCCATAGGAAAAACCATCCATACCCCTCTCGGTATAGTAGTCCCGGATCAAATCCCGCTCCCCGCATAGCTGGGGGAGGCCAACACCCACTACAATCACACCGATAAGTTTATCCCCAACCAGATCAATACCTTCGGCAAAAATCCCCCCCATTACCGCAAATCCTACCAGCGGCTGCCCGGCATTCGCGGCAAAACGATTCACGAAGGCCGAACGCTCCGTTTCGTCCATCTGCCGGGACTGCACCAGGATCTCGATTTCCGGATAGTGAAGACAGAATAGAGCCTGCACCTGCTGCAGGTAAGCATAGGAAGGAAAGTACACCAGATAAGGCCCCGGCTTGGCAAAGAAAACCCCGGCCACCAGGGCAGCGATAGATCCACAAGATTCTTCACGGTGCCGGTAGAGTGTCGAGATCCGGGAAGCCACAAACAACCCCAGGCGAGCCGGTGAAAAGGGTGAAGGGAGGTTCAGCGACAGGGCTTCGGGATCTCCCACCAGGCTTTGCTTGAAGTAATCCAGGGGAAGCAATGTAGCGGAAAAAAAGACCGCCCCCCTGCAGGATTTTAGGACCCGGGCGATAAAGGGGGCAGGATCCAGGCATAGCAGAGTGGCTCTTACATTTCCCTGCCCTGTGCTCTCGAACCATGTGACATAGTGCGGCCCAAATAATTCCGCCATTCTTAAAAAATTAAGGACGGTAAAGTAAAAATCCAGTAAAACGGGGCGCCAACTTCCGGGACTCCCTCCATCCAAAAGGGCTTCTGCCAGTGGAAGCCATTCCCGGAGCAACACCAGCAGTTCTTCCGGTGGATCCCGACTTACCTGCCCCTTTGAATTCCCTGTCCGGATTTGTTTGCGCCGGGTGATAAAATATTTATTAATCCCCTCCAGACTGCGGGATAACCGGGGTGCCTCACTTTTACTCAACCGTTTTAAATCCAGAACATCCTTCTTCTCCAGAGTTGTAGAAAACATGCTCCGCCCCCGGTCGACCAAATTGTGGGCTTCATCGATAAGGAGATAATATTCCACCTTTCCTTGAGCAAAGTGACGCTTTAAAGAAACCCGTGGATCAAAAACATAATTATAATCGCAAAGCAGACAATCGGCAGCCAAAGAGAGATCCAGGGAGTATTCGAAAGGACAAACCCGGTACTCCCGGGCCAGTTCCTCGATAACCGCGCGGTCAAACACCTCCCGGGTATCAAGGGCTTTTAATGCCCGGGGCAGCTTGGCGAAGTAGTTTTCCGCATAGGGGCAAAGAGCCGGGTCACAACCGGCCCCCGGAGAAAAACAGAGTTTTTCCTTTGCCGTAAGACTCACCTGGATAAGATACATACCCCGGGCACGTAACTCCTCCAGGGCCGTTTCTGCCGACAATCGACCTGTTGTACGGGCAGTCAGATAAAACAATCGTTCACACAACCCGCGGCCCAAAGCCTTAAGCGCCGGGAAGAGCACCGCCATGGTCTTCCCGGTTCCGGTAGGAGCCCGGGCAAAAAGCAGCTCCCCCCGTGCAACACTACGGTACACTCCTATAGCCAGATTTCGTTGCCCCTCTCGATAATGAGGATAGGGAAATTCCAGCTTTTCCAGACTGAGGTTACGGCGTTCCCGCCTCTCCTCAATCCCCGCCAGCCAGGCCACATACGGGGCCAGCAGCTTTTCCATCGCTTCCCATAGTTCATCCCGGGAGCAAGTGCGTTTAAATTCCCGGGTCTCCCTATCGTTGAGTTCCAGGTAAACAAGACTGATTTCCACCTGTTCGAGAGACTCATTACAGGCATACATATAACCATAGCACTGAAGTTGTGCCCAGTGTTGAGGATCCGGGTCGTCCGGAAGTCTTGAGGCAGTTTTTAGTTCCTCAATCCGGACAGGTCGCTCCCTGGTATAAACACCATCAATCCGTCCGTTCAGTTCCAGCGCCACCGTCCCTTCCTGATACTGCCAAAGGACAGGAACCTCTGCCTGGTATCCCGGAGGACGTTGCTTCTGCCATCTATGGTGCTCACGGCTCCCTTCCCGTGCCCGTCTCCCTCCTATCACCTGGTGCCCAAGACTGCCCCGGTTCAGAGTAAATGCAACTAATTCACGTACGGATATTTTATAGATAAACGCCTCCCGGGACATCACTATACAGGGGAAAAGCCTGTCCTGCAAGGCGTACATAAAAAACAACGGCAAGTCTCAAGATGGAACCGCATATTAATCAGAGTTCATTGATTATGAATATCAGTGTAATTTATATTTTTAATGTACTCATTATATTTCTAGTTTCTTCATGTTTTATGTTGTCTTGGGACTTTTTTTTAGTGAAAATATTATTAGTGAGGATATTATTGAAAAAGTAATGATTAAAATAAAAAAGCAGGATTTAAGTAAATTAATAAAGGCTCATACCAATACCATCCCTTTTTTAGTTTATTTATCTAAATGTGATGAGGAGCTAGAAATCACTATTAAAAAAATTATACTGCAAAGTAATCCATTTCCAACCGGTATATCCGATAACGGTAAATCAAGGAGTTTCGGAGGAGGATTTGCTCTCTTAAATATTTCTTTTACTTACTTAAAGATCAAGATTGGATTTTTTCAATCGTGCCTGGCTATATTAAAATACTTGATTATTATACATCTGATATACCAGAAAATATGGATTCACTGCACATTCATAAATGGCTCATTCTTATTGCAATGAAAATGCTAAAAAATTGGCCCGAAGAAAATAAAAAATTAATTGATAACTGGCTGGAAATAAAAAATAAAAGTCCATTCTATGAAATAAGAACTCTTAATTTAAAATAATTAATGAGAGGAAAACTCAAAATCAAGGTTTATTCACCTCTTTCCCTACAACATTTTCTGTATTTTCAGAAATGACTTTAATTGCAAAGTCGTCCACAATAGAATTTAATTTGCCCGTTAAGCAAAAGGATTTGCTGAAGTCTTTAAATCAAAAACAAAGGATACTTGCGATTATTCCGAAATTTTGTTATTATAATAATAGATTTTAAATGGAAAGGATGTAAATAATGCGTGTGAATGATA
>JAFGRV010000156.1 GCA_016934975.1 Spirochaetales bacterium
GGAACAGATAAAAAGCGGTTCCCGCCAGGCCCCTTTAAAAAATTTCTTAATAAGATAATTTATAATATAATTTCTATTGAGTATTTTAGCGAGAAAATTTTTATTTTCAAGATCCTCAATCGCCTTTCCAAGAAGAGGTGACATCCGCTTCACTGATAAATCCTTCCTTTTTATTTTCTTTTTTACGATACTTACAATTTCATTAAGAACCTCACCGGGAGATTTTTTATCAACCTGAATACTATGATAAGCGGTTTTCTTTCGATATATGGAAAGAGCATTAAGAGTTTTCAGATACATCTCCCGGGCATTATTCAGATCGGTTATATTCTCATGTCTGTCTATCTTATTTCCCCTGTTTTTGATTCTCCTCATTGCTTCTTCGGGACTGATATCAAGAAAAAAAACAAAATCAGGAAGCCAGAAGGTATCCAGACCAATGAAGCTGCATACTTTTTTGAGCTTTCTTATTTTCCTGATTTTTTCCATTTTAGCAATGGTTGATGCGGGAATAGACTCGTCATGAACAAGATATTCGAAAAGCTGACTCATTTCCTCCGTACTTAGAGACCTTTCATCTGTCGATGGTGAAACACCATCAACCTTACGATAATTTATCTCTCTTCCACATGCTGATAATATTGCATTCCCGTCACTGATTATAATTGACGGATCATAGGTTGATTCGAGTTTCCTGGCAGAACTATCCTGAAATAACATGTGGGCCACCTTAAATACCTGATATAATTTCCGGTTATCAACATTCTTTTTCGCTTTTTTCTTAAAGTATTTCGACAACCGGATCGACAACGGCAGAGACTTCGGATCAAAGGATGGTCCCAGGTGATCCCCGTCCGCTGTCGTTATACGAAACTCTTCTCCGGCGGAACCTGCCGACACTTTTAATTCTGCTGCCAGTAAAGCCGGCAAAGTTGAGGAAACGCTGCTTTTCCCGCTTCCGTCAATTCCTAATAGTGCTATATGTATACTCATCTCGTCCTCCTGTATTTTTGCATTCCCTGGTATTATTGTCCGAAGTATCCGGACTACTGTCCGCAGTATCCGGACGTGATAAAATTCAGGGTGCCTGCGATTGAAATTGAAATAGTATCCTTAATAAGATATGGATCTTCATCAATAAAAAGTTCTTCTCCCCCGGAATCCGGGAATCTAATTTCCGCCGATTCTCCGGGGGTAATATGAAAGGAAACAGATTTAAGTTTCCGGGGTTGAAAAACGGAAACAATCGAGTCGATCCTGCGATCACACTGGATAGAATGAAGATACAATTGTTCATCACTCATGGTAATCGCCGGTCCGAGAGGCAATTGTTTTATTGGAAAATTCATAATGACACCGGAAATAATCTTTTCCGTATAAAATAAACCCTTCTGAGCGACTGTTATCTCCTTTATAGTTTCCGGATTTACAAATCTGTATAATGACCGTTTGAACAGAAGTCCCAGGTATTCAATAGTGTTTGTCTTCTCTATTCCAAAAACTTTTACCAGTACTTTATGTATTACGGAGTGTCGTTTTTGAAACCTTGCAACATCACCGGGAATATGTCCGAAATCACCAAAGCCCATGAGAGTCGCACCGTAGACAATTGTCGGGTTTCCCGTATGAGACACAAAATTAAATCTTCCGATACATACCGGGGACATTTTTTTCTGCATTATTCCCTCTGCGATTATTTTCAAACCTCTTTTCGGATCTTTTGGAATACCCATCTTTTTTGCGATAACATTCCCCGACCCCATTCTGAGAGCACCTATCCTGACATGTGGTAATGGGGTTGATGCAGTGTCTTTTAGTGCACATACCGCTGTAATAACTGCGCTGAGTGTTCCTCCCCCGCCACCGGCTATAATTATTTTTTCATTACTGTTTTTCTCTAAAAAGGCCTTTGTTATTCCGGTAATACCGGGATGGTCTGCTGCAATTGCTTTTGAAAAAGTGCAATGTAAATGAAACAAATCTTCTGCCATTCCAATAAGCTCATCAATATAATCTTTACCATACCCGGAACCTGCCTTTGCATTGATAATAAAAAGAAGATCCGGTTGTTTTTTTTCACTGTCTGTCATTTTACCCCCTTTTTTGGTATTGCATTAATGTGCATACCACTAGTATTGCAAAAATCATACCAATACCGGCATCATGGATTAACTCCTTATAAGATAGGGAATTAAAATGATTCTTTATATACAAAAATCAATGGAGAGAGGTATGCAGAATGCATAAGATTGTGGGAATTATGCATTTTGCATAGTCGAGGAGAAGAAGAACCGTGAAAACACATGGTAATGGGAGTCACCTTCACTCAAAAGAGTGAAAATTATGACGACCCTCTCCAAATTGAGGTAATATAATAAAAAGTATACGCTATTTGCCGCTTTACAAAATCTAAAACCATAGGTATTATAGAGTGACTGATAATGAGGTGATTGTTATTTCCTTTTTCGATTCCTTTCACCGAAAGGCCCAATCGGGAATATGTATGAAATGACAGGAAATGACAAACTCTCAAACGCTCAAGTAGTTTGCAGGTTTTAGTGATTTTGTTAATTTCGTTTATTGCATAGGTCGGTTCTTGCTTGTAAATTGGTGTGATGACGAGCCTGGTATTTTTGCATGAACCTCTGTTATAAAGAATTATATGAAAATACCTGTCAAAGAAGAACGAGCAAATTCACATCAATTGAGAAAATAAGGAAATAGAAAGGACATTCCGTGCCGGATTTTGTTCATCTTCACACACATTCTGATTTCTCACTCCTTGATGGTGCAACCTCCATATCTCAATTAATTACAAAAACCGAAGAACTCGGAATCAAGCACCTCGCTCTCACGGATCACGGAAATATGTTCGGATCAATACAGTTTTATAAGGAATGTATAGCTCATAACATAAATCCAATTGTCGGATCAGAGTTTTATGTTGCCCCGGTTTCACGTCATAAAAAAGGATCCAACGAAGGGAAAACAAAATTTTATCATCTTGTTCTTCTCGCAACCAACGAGGCTGGATACAGGAATCTTTTAAAACTTTCTTCTTATGCGTATACGGAAGGATTCTATTATAAACCGAGGATTGATGAAGAATTACTGTTAAAACATTCCACAGATCTCATCGCCAGTACTGCCTGCATTGCAGGAGAAATTCCCAGGCTCATTTTAGAGCAAAGAGAAGAAGAAGCACTCAATAGGGCTCTTTTCTTTTCGGAGGTTTTTGGGAAAGACAGGTTCTATCTTGAACTCCAGAATCATGGAATCCCGGAACAAAAAATCGTAAATAAAGAGCTCATCCGGATTTCAAAAAAAACGGGGATCCCTCTCATCGCAACAAATGATATCCATTATTTAAACAGGGATGATGCAAAAGCACAGGATGTGCTTATCTGTATCGGAACAAATAAGAAAATTAACGATGTTGACAGATTAAAATTCAGTAGCGCGGAATTCTATTATAAAAGTCCCGATGAAATGGCGCTGCTTTTCCCTGAATGCCCGGAGGCACTGAAAAATACCCTCAAAATTGCAGAGATGTGCAATCTTTCGATTACTCTCCCCGGTCCCACTCTTCCCGAATATGAGATACCCAGGGGATATACAATCCAACAATTTTTTTATGAAATCTCATATAACGGGCTTAAAAAGCGGTATGAGACAATTACGGAAGAGATTAAGAACCGATTTGAGTACGAGATTTCAGTTATTACAACTATGAATTTTATCGGATACTTCCTTATTGTATGGGATTTTATAAAATTTGCCAGGGAACATAATATTCCTGTGGGTCCCGGACGCGGTTCAGGTGCCGGATCAATTATTGCCTACTCCCTGCGGATCACGGATATTGATCCTCTCAAATACAACCTCCTCTTTGAACGTTTTCTTAACCCGGACAGGGTCTCCATGCCGGATTTTGATATTGATTTTTGTTATGAAAAGAGGGGTGATGTGATCGATTATGTCACCCAAAAATATGGAACCGAGAAGGTGGGACAAATCATCACCTTCGGGACACTCAAAGCAAAAGCCGTGATTCGAGATGTTGCCCGGGTCCTGGATATCAATTATTCCGATGCGGATTCCATAGCAAAAATGGTCCCTGCGGGACCTAAAATTACACTGGAAAAGGCCCTTTCCCTGGAGCCGCGGCTTACTCAAATCGCCGAGAGTGGAGAAACATATAAGGAACTGATAGAAATAAGTAAAAAACTTGAGGGTTTACGCCGTCATGCTTCTACCCATGCGGCGGGTATTGTGATTGGGAAGACAGAACTTACCGATTATATCCCCCTCTACAAAGAACCGAAGACAGGTTCGATTTCCACACAATACACGATGGAATATCTTGAAGAGTGCGGACTTGTGAAGATGGATTTTCTCGGATTAAAAACCCTGACTGTCATTCAAAACACACTCAATCTTTTAAAACGCCGGGGTATTGATCTTAAAACCTCGGAAATTCCCGAAAATGATAAAGCCACCTTTAAACTTCTCGGCCAGGGGAAAAGCACCTGTATTTTCCAGTTTGAGAGCAGCGGTATGCAGAATATCCTTAAAAAAGCAAAACCGGAAAAAATCGAAGATCTCATCGCATTAAATGCCCTTTACCGCCCCGGTCCCATGGATAACATTGATCAGTTCATTGAATCTAAGTTTAATCCCCACGCCATCAAATATCCCCTCCCTGAATTAAAGCCTGTTCTCAAAGAAACCTACGGCGTTATTGTCTATCAGGAACAGGTTATGGAGATTGCGAAAATTGTAGGGGGGTTTTCCCTTGGTCAAGCTGATATTTTACGACGGGCTATGGGTAAAAAGAAAATTAAAGTCATGGACCAGATGTGGGAGAAGTTCCTTGCAGGGGCGATTGAACAAGGCTATACAAAAGAGATCGCCGATAAGATCTTTAAACTCCTTATTCCTTTTGCCGGATACGGATTTAACAAATCCCACGCAGCGGCATACTCTGTCCTCGCCTACCATACTGCATATCTCAAGGCAAATTATCCGGCCGAGTTTATGGCTGCAAACCTTACAAATGAAATATCTAATCCGGACAAACTTGCGGAATATATCCATGAAGCACGGGGAATGGGTCTGGAAATCCAGCCCCCGGACATCAACTTGTCGGAAAAAGAATTCTCCGTCGTTGAGAATAAAATCGTATACGGGCTTAAAGGTGTGCGAAACGTCGGTACTGCTGCCGTGGAAGCGATTATAGCCTGTAGAGAAGAAGAAGGCCCGTTTAAGGATTTTTTCGATTTTCTGGAGCGAGTGGATTTAAAAACAGTAAATAAGAAAGTGATCGAAACCCTTATATGTTCCGGGCTTTTCCACAGTTACGGAGAAACCCGGTCGACTCTTTTTTCTAATCTCGAAAGATTCCTTGACTACGCCCATCATAACAAAGAAATGAAATTATACGGACAGGCATCACTTTTTGATGGGGTACAGGATGAGGGAATCTTTAATATGGAATTTGAGAGGATTCCGGAATATCCCCAAAAGCAGCTCCTGGACTGGGAAAAGGAATATCTCGGTTTCTTTTTCTCCGGCCATCCCCTCGATAAATTCAGGCAGGTAATAAAGATCCATACAAACCTCAATCTCTCGGAGCCGGAGAAAGCAATAGAAAGTCAGACGTATACAATTGTCGGGATTTTAAAGAATATTAAAGAAATCATTACAAAAGCCGGTACAAAAATGGCTTTTGGCCTTATCGAGGATTTTAACGGTTCAATAGAGCTTGTTGTATTCTCTAAAACCTTTGAAAAATACAGGAGTGTTCTTCAAAATGATATGGTCATCGCAGTCACCGGACGAATTGATTTAAAACGGGGGGATCCGAAATTCATTGTAAATGACTTTTTGGAAATCAAGGATATCATGAAGGAGGAGGTCGTTGTAAAAAAGGCCCCGAATGCAATTCATATTCAGCTGAGCGGAAATGTCTATCACCGGGAGCATCTGCATCAACTCAAAGAGTTCTGTTTGGAGAAAAAAGGTAACTGTACCCTTTATCTTCACCCGGATAATGGTGGTAAAGATAAAGCAGATTATATACGAGCCGGTACGGAAATTAAAGTGAGTGCGGATGAAGAATTTATCGATAAACTCCTTGAGTTTCCTCATGTTGCTAAAGTGTGGAAAGAATAATATACTCATTTGTACGTAGTATCATTTTATTGGAAAATAATAAGGAAGAATAATGAATAAAGATGGAATAATTGACCTTCATACGCATACTTTTTTTAGTGACGGGGTTTTGAGTCCGGCGGAACTTGTGCAGCGTGCCGTCTCTGCCGGGTATAGTGCCATTGCCCTTACAGATCATGTGGACGCATCTAATCTGGAACATGTGCTTTCCTGTATCACACAATTTTGTAAAAAAACCCGGGAATTCGTAGAGATTACACTCCTCGCGGGTGTTGAGATTACCCACGTTCCCCCACGGCAGATCGAAAACATCGTTACCTTCGCCCGGCTGCACGGGGCTGATATTGTTGTTCTTCATGGTGAAACGATTTGCGAACCTGTTCCCGAAGGGACCAACCTTGCGGGGATAAAAGCGGGAATTGATATTCTCGCGCATCCCGGGCTGATCTCGGAAACAGAAGTAAGAATAGCAGCGGAACGGGGTGTGCACCTGGAAATATCTGCCCGGAAAGCCCATGGGTTAGGAAACGGAAGAGTATATCAACTTGCCAAAAAATATAATGCAAAATGTGTCCTGGACACGGATACACATGGACCCGGGGACTTATTTACACCTGAATACAGAAAAAAAGTAGCCATGGGTGCCGGGATGACCGAGGAAGAATATGAATCGGTGAAAAATAATATGCGGTCTATTGTAAGAGAGATCACTGAAAAAACATATAATATTTAATGAACCACGCTACAGGGGTTGCGGATGTTCAATTGTCATTCATAATACTATAAGAAAATAGATTTATTATAACACTATGGAGGATTTTAAATGAATCACCTCATCATATTAAGGACTTTAAGTATTTGTATCAATATTTATCTCTTTCTCCTTTTCATCCGGATTATCTGCACCTGGTTCAAACCTTCCGTAGATGGAAAACTCTGGCATTATCTTTGTCTTATCACCGGTCCGTACCTGGCTTTATTTAAAGGTATTAAATTTTTAAGAAGAGGAATTTTCGACTTTACTCCCATTCTCGCAATCTCTCTTTTAGGTGTTACCAATCAGATTCTCCAGCGGATTATTCTGCATTTCGAAGCGGGTTTTGGGTTTTCTATCATTGTACTCCTCGCGCTTATCGTATTATCTGTCTGGAATATAGTCAGTTTTGTATTACTATTTTTCGATATCCTCTGTGTCATACGGCTTATCGGTATTTTTCTTCATATCAACAAAACACATAAAGTTCTGCAAATAATTGATATGGCGATACAACCGATCACATCGATAGTTATGAAAATAATTCCCAAAAAACTGGATTATGTAAAACTTCTCTTTCTTAGTTTTCTTTTCCTTACCGCGATCTGGCTTTCGGGAATATTTATTTTTAATTATGTGGCGAGATTAATTCTTAGCTTTCCGTTATAATGTTTTTACGA
>JAFGRV010000157.1 GCA_016934975.1 Spirochaetales bacterium
AATTATAAGTATTTCAGGTTTTGGATCGTTTGTAATTCTTTGTATTATAAAGAGTTAATACATTTACTGAAAACAGTGAAAGAATGAACTTTGAGATGGTTGCATAATGTATTAATGTAACTCACTGCTAAAAAAATATATATATTATTAGAGAATAATTTAATTTTTTTACCATAACATTTGTTTCTTTTTACTATCAAAAGAAAGCCACCGCCATTCACAGAATGGACTTTGGGGGTGGTTCAAATATACCAATATTATTTTTATTTGAAGGCTTTGCCTTCTACATTCTTTTGATTTGGAAAAAGCCACCGCCGTTCACAGAACGGACTTTGCAGGTGGCCTTTTACTTCATCATATAGCCTATGCCGCGTACGCTTATAATAATTTCGTCAGAATAATCATTTAAAAGAATACATTGTAATTTTTTTCTTATTGAAGAAATATGCATATCAATAACTCTGCTTTTTTCGAATCCCGGTTTGTTCCATAGTGAATAAAAAAGGACTTCCCTCGGGACAACGTCCCCCCGGTGCCGGATCAAAGTCTTTATTATTCTTAATTCCTGATATGAAAGAGAGCATGTGCCCTTTTCTGAAATAATATCGGTTCCGCTAAAGGAAATAGAGCCCCAGGTAAATGTATATATTGAATTGATATTTTGAAGTAATTTTGTGAGGCGTAAGGATAATTCTTCTACTGTCCAGGGATCTTTCAGATAATCCGAGCAATCAGCGAGAAAAGCTTTTCTTAAAAAAGAAATATTTCCATAGAAAATAATTGGGAATTTTCCTTTATTTTGAAGTATTTTTGCGGATAATACTTCAATGTAGCAGACGGGGGCGATATAAATTTCCGTATCTTCAATGGGAAGTGGTTCTTTCGTATAAATAAGGTGAATATCATTTCGGTCTTTAAAATAATATTTTATTTTCTCGATGAGAGGTTTATCCTTTGAAACAAGATTCACCCTGATTTTCATTTATGTCGAATGATGAGTTTTTTACGCTACTTTGCCTTTCCTGTTATAAAAAAATCCTTATTACATAAGGAAATAATATTAATCTATACTCAATTTAGCTCAATAAAAACGGATACCTCACATTTACCCTCATTCAAAAAAAAAAAATTCTTTCCTTATCTATACTAAGGAAAGAATTTTTTATATATGACTATCTATTAAAACTATATTTAGGAACAGCCTTTATACTGTCCACATGACACAAATAATTTTTATCGTTGCAGAACATCTGCAATTATTATTGATTATTTGTACCTCCATCTTCCATTTTTGCTTTCAATTCTTCAAGGAGAAGGTCTGCGCTGGTATCGGAAGATTCGAGTGCTTTAAACTGTGATTCGAGATCTCCATCCGCGCTCATGTCTTCAAGTTCGGCCAGGGCATCTGCTTCGGATTCCAATTTATCAACTTTTTCACTCATTCTATCGAAGACATCAAAGGCATTATTGTTCTTCATATTACCCATGGTTTGTTGAATTTTCTTAGTTGTATCAGCACGTTTTGCCCGGGCAATAAGTATATTCTTCTTTCTTGAGGCTTCTTCGATTTTTTGCTGTAATACTCGTAATGAATCCTTTAATTTTGTTACGGCAGCATGCTGCGCTTCCCATTGAGGTTTCAATTCATTGTGATAATTTGCATATTCCTGTTTTCGAAGGAGTGCTTGTTTTGCAAGATCTTCTTTTCCTGCTTTTAAGGCAATCATCGCCTTACTTTCCCATTCCTTGGCTTTTTCCAGATTTTCTTTCATCTGCCGTTCAAGCCTTTTTTCGTCTGCGATCGATGAGGCTACACCTTTTTTTGATTCAATAAGATGTTCATTCATATCAATGAGCATTTGATTGAGCATCTTTTCAGGATTTTCCGATTTACTGATAAGATCATTTATATTTGCTTTGACTACATCTGATAATCTCTTAAAAATTCCCATAGTAAAGACCTCCTTAATTATTTCCGATACCCTTCAAGTATCTTGTAATGTTGTGTAAGCGCGAGTCCTATTGAATCAAGGGATGCCTGCAATTCCTCTATATCCAGTGTTCCCCCCTCCAGTGTGTCTACGAGGACAATACTTTTACCTTCAATTCCATAAGCGCCATGAATCATGTCGGTTGCATTAAGCATAAGAAGTTTTTCGTAAAATTTTTCATTTGAATTTGCCGGCACATCCATTACACTGACGGTAATGGTCACTATTTGATCATCAATGCTGACAAGAACATTTTGAAGAGACCTTTCTTCGTCCGTAATTACCCAAAGATTATTTTCTTTCTGGTCATATTGGACATTAAGGTCAATAAAATAGCCCTCTAATTTGTCTTTTAATGTCATATGTAACTCCCATTATTAAATTTTTTGAGTAGATAACGATGAAAGCTGTCTACCCAAGTAATACCTGTCCACTATTATCTATGACAAGAATACTTTTGCATTCTGAACATCTAAACCGGCCGGCTTTTGTTGCTTTTAATTTTTTTGAACAGATAGGACACTTGAAAATTCTAGGAAATACCTGGGCTTTGCCGACTTTGCCTGCTTTTCTGAAAAAGTTGACTGCTTCTTCCAGGTTATCCTTTATATTGAAGAATTGAGAAAAGCCAAGAAGCTGAAATACTTCATATACTTTTGGTTGTATTTCCAGAAGTACAATATCTCCCCCTCTTGGTTTAACGGATTTTAGAAAGGCGGTGAAAGATCCGATCCCGGTACTTGAAACATAATTTAGTCCGCTGCAATGAAAGATAAGTTTTGTAAATCCGGCATCTATTGCTTTTCCGACTCTTTTTTGGAAGTTGTTTGAATTATATGTATCGATATACCCGGTAAGATATAAAGCGACTAAACCGGGGACATCTTGAAAATTTTGGAGTCGGATTTTCAGACTATCATCTTTGTCGTCATCAAACCCAGGAACAATCTCGTTATTCATAAGATTCCTTTAAAATAATTTTTAACATCATAAATATATTCACCATAATACGAAAAACTCTAAATAGGTCTTATATATCTTATATATTATAAATGATAAAGAGCTTTGTCAAATAAAAATGGAAAAAAAATATCTAAAATCATGATACAACCAGTTATGATACCAAAAGGTATTGTAAGAAACATCAATTTATTGATAAAAAGAATCTATGCGGAAACTATTCAATCGAATTCGTGTCATTCTCGTCAATCCTAAATCTTCAAAAAACATCGGCGCCGTGTGCAGGGCCATGAAAACAATGAATATTCACAATCTCTCAATTGTGAGTACCCAAAAATTTGATCCGGATCAGGTAAAAATCCTCGCGATCCACGCTTATGATGTGTATGAATCGGCATTATTCTTTACTCATTTACAAGATGCCCTCGCTGATGTTTCTCTCGCAGCGGGAATTTCACGGAGAAGAGGAAAGAGGCGAAAATATTTTGCACTCACTCCCGAAGAATTAGCTCAGAAGATAGCTAAAACCAAAGGGAATATTGCCTTGGTATTCGGGAACGAAGAATCCGGGCTTTCCGAGGATGAATTGTCTTATTGTGATCTTGCTGTAAAGATTCCCTCTTCTCATCTTTTTCCTTCCCTAAATCTTTCCCATGCAGTTCAAATTATTACATATCAAATATTCCGGTATCTTTCGAAATCCGAAATTATCGAGTATAAACCGATAGATCACGAAGTATTAAAATCAGTCACTGATATTGTGATGCGATCACTTAAAAACATCGGGTTTTTTTCCAAGGGGGATCCGGCTGAGTTGTATCTTTTTTTTAAGGATATTCTTGCACGAGCCGGTTTATCCACCCGGGAAGCTGCCCGAATGAAGGTCGTATTTAGAAAGATCAGCGGGCTCATCGCGAAAAAAGATATCGATTCTTGACCTTTAGCTCTTAAAACGATATGCTATCATTTCATATAGTCTCGGTTCTTGAACCGAGACTATATGAAATGATAGCGAAACGCAGGTTCGCAAGAAATCTAAAGTTTTCACAGCTGTAACCTCGTAAATAGATTAATTATCTGGGTCGCGGGCGTAGCCTGCGTAATGCTATATAATAAGAAGTTCATATGAAAGGTGTCTGATATGAAGATAAAAATTTTCTTTTTTTTAATGTTTACCTCCTTTTTAATTATTCCATCTCTCTGGGGACTCTCGATTACGGATTTTGACAAAATCGTCGACTTTTCTATTACTCTTGAAGAACTTACAAAGGCATTGGAAACAAAAGATTTTTCAAGAATAAATTATACAAAATTTGTGATTCTTAACGGAATTGCCTCGTCCATACAACCTGATAAATCCTTCTTTTTCCTTTTAAATCCGGAAGACATTCTAAAAGTATCTGTTTTTATTAATACATTAAAAAATACTCCCGATAGTGTTTCGCTTTATCTCAATAATCGATTTTCACCTGAACTCAGGGAGGAGTTAAAGGCATATAATAACTCAAAAGTCGATGAAGTCAGTATTTTAAAAAAGATGACGAATGAATTAAAAAAGATCTTTCGGGGGGAGCTTATTTATGATGAGGTTCGATTCCGGGGAATCTCGTTAGACAGTGAACTCAAAGAGTATGTGAAGAGAGACCTTGGTACGGAAGAAAAGGCCTTCATTAATCGACTTTTGATAGAAGCGGCATTTCCCGGTGTCATAAAAAAAATAACAGTTCACATTGAAATTGTCTACGGTGTGTGGATCGGCTATGACGAGGTAAAAAGTTATAAAAGCATTATTGAGTTCAAGGGGACCGAATGTTTTAAGATTTTTAAACGCAGAAAGCCGGAAGACGCATCGCCTGAAATGGTGAATATTAACTCTACCGTATTAATTGTAGCAAAAATTATTAAGGATTATACCCTTGATGACGGCACAAAAGGATGGTTTTTAGAAGGATATTATATACGCGAGGTGCGGTAGTCTTTAGATCGTCCAGATATCTTTAAAACGGTGCGGTCTTTCGCAATATTTGCAAATAAAGGTATTTTCCTTTGACCTGAAGAATTCAGTGTGTGTATATTCGTGGTGCATCGGGTGTGATATACAATCCTGATTGGAACAACTAATTTCATCAAAATTATAAACCCTTGGAGGCGTATTAAGCCGCAGCTTTCGAATGACATGTTCGTTTTTTATAAAATTGAGTGTACATCCCGGAGCGATTGCCGCAAGTTTTTTTATCTTTTTTTCTTCAAAATCTTTACTGTCGATAGTCGGAAGAGAAATAATACCTTTGAGTGCACCTGTTTTTTGTGAATTAAAAACCGCATGAGAACTGGCAATATGTAAATCCAGGATTCTCCTGATTTTATAAATATGGTCCCATATTATCTCCGCGTCATCCCCTTTCCCAATATGATCTATGACGATTCCTTCGGTTATCGGTTTTATTCCGACTTTATAGTCTGCTTTTGGCTTACTTACCGCTTTTACTTCCATAATAAAATCATCGGGATACTCCCGGATAACCGGGTGTTCTCCTTCAAAATCATTCCCAAGTATCCCTCCCAGCATACCGATTTCGATGATACGGGTATAATAACCATTTAATGCCTGTTCTTCCCATCCGTTTAAAAAAGTATTATCTAAAGCCATTGAAATGACAGGGTGTTCCCGGTGTCGCGGTAAGGGATGAAAGAACTTTGTGCCCGGTGGGAGAAGAGGGATAAATTCTTCCCTGAAAGTCACTGCCTGTTGAAGTCTCGCCCGTTTTTCCAGAACATCCTCTCCCATCCTTTCAAGTTGAAGCCGGGTGAAGTACCAGATATTTGCGATATTATCCGATCGTAAATATTCTTCAATCGAGAGATATGTCGTTATCTCAAATCCTGCTTCTTCCATTTTCTCCACATAATGAAGCGGCATCTGTAACTCTGCCGGGGAGATAAGATCAACCTTAACATTTTTAAATATTTTAAGACCATCAGCCTTTGAATGAACTGTCCGCCCATGATAAAGATCGCCTACAAGGGCAATATGAATTTCATTTCTATCCCAGTTCTTATATTCGTAGAACGTATATTCATCCAGAAATTCCTGGGTAGGGTGTTCGTGTTTTCCGTCACCTGCATTGATTACAGCAGGTTTAAGCAGGGAGTTGCGCTCTGCATACTCCGAGAGTGTTGTCTCCAGCCACCGGCAGACACCCTCGATTTTTGTTCTTACGATAAATATTGAATAATCATTATATCCGCAAAGCATTTTAAATGTATCTGCGTAGTTTTCCATTTTCTTAAAGGAAGAATGCTGCGTATCAAGGATATTGAGGCGTGTATTGTGAAAAAGGGTTGCGTTTTTAAAGGATTCTCTGGTTCGTGTCGAGTCTTCCAGAAACACTATGTAAGAATTTATCCCGGGATCATTGATTTGAAACCGGGTTAAAGACTCTTTCTTTTTTATCGCCTCTTTTAATTCCCTGGTTTTATTATAAAGATAAATTTGTTCATCTATAGAAAGGTCATTCACGACTGCGATTGTTCTTCCCAGGAATGTATTGTTATTCAGGTGTAACGAGGGCATCCTGAAACTCCTTTTGAGAGAGGATTTACTATCAAAAGAAAGCCACTTCCTTTAGAAGTGGTTCATATCTAACTATATTCTCTTAGCTTTGAAAGCTGTTGCCTTGAAGTCAAAGACTTCATACATTCTTTTGATTTGGAAAAAGTCACCGCCGTTCACGGAACGACCGTTCTGTGAACGGACTTTGCAGGTGATCTTTTACGTAAAGTCAAGCATACTTTAGAACTTGTGTCAATTATGAATAGAGGCGGAAGGTGCAAAAATTACTATTTTTACAATCGACTTAACTCTCCTTAATTTTATTGACGTATTGTGCGATATTTATAATGAAGATATAATAAAATATGGGAGGTCTATGAACCACTCTTAATAGATGAGGGATTTTTCTTATTCCCTTTTGTATCTGAAGGAGAATAATTAAAGCACCGGGTACCGATTCTGAAAATTATTATTTTTGCGATTGGTTAAGGTATATGAGTATTTTAGGAGTTTGTACATGAAAGTAAATTTAAAAGGTCGTTCTCTTCTTACATTAATTGATTATTCATATGAAGAAATACGGGAAATAATTTCCGTATCACATGTATTAAAAAAGGAACGGAAATCGGGCAAGAATAAAATGAGATTTGCATCCAGAACTCTCGCGATGCTTTTTGAAAAACGTTCAACAAGGACCCGCTGCGCCTTTGAGACTGCGATTGGAGAAGAGGGAGGACATCCGGTCTTTCTGTCTATGCAGGATATTCATCTTGGCAGCAAAGAAGCCATAGAAGACACTGCCCGTGTATTGGGGAGGATGTTCGATTGTATTATGTTCAGAGGATACAAACAGGAGACGGCGGAATTATTAATGGAGTATTCGGGATTACCGGTTTATAACGGCTTAACCGATGAGTATCATCCGACTCAGGCATTAGCAGATATCATGACCATCGAAGAGGAATTTAAAAGCTTAAAAGGATTGAAATGCGTCTATATTGGAGATGGCAGAAATAATGTGGCCAACTCTTTAGCTGTCGTGTGCAGTAAAATGGGAGTTCATATGACAATAATTACTCCTGAAGATCTGAAACCGGACAATGAGTTGATAGATCTTTATCAATATTTTTCAAAAGAGTCCGGCTCGGAAATCCAGGTAACCGATTCAATTGAAAAGGGTGTTGCAGGTGCCCATGTGGTGTATACGGATGTCTGGGTTTCCATGGGAGAAGAAAAGAAAAAAAAGGAACGCATCGACCTGCTCTCTCCATATCAGGTAAATGGAGCAGTCATGAATATGACAGGCCGAAAAGAAACGATATTTTTACACTGTCTCCCGGCTGTGAAAGGTCAGGAAGTCTCCGAAGAGGTGTTCGAAGGACCTGCCTCCAGAGTATGGGAGCAGGCTGAAAACAGGAAACACACAATTAAAGCAATTCTTTTACTCACCCTTTAGATAACACATGCATTATTGATTCGTGTGAAAAAAAAACCGGAAAAAATCAGAAAAAGTGAATGCAACAGAGAACAATCAGTAGTTATTAATAGTATGAAACACACATCACTATTACCATTATGTATTATCTTTATAGTCTGTACAGGATGTTCTTTCTATTCACCCAATGAAGAAGTGACAATCCTGATGCCGGATATTCCCGTGCAATGGGAATTGCGGTTCCGGAGATTATCCTTTTGCATACTTTATTGTGATGCCGCAGGGGTGAAAAAATCGGAAAACCTGGCATCCGGGGAAATTTCCTGCACCATAGAACTGCCGAAGTTAAGAAATTGGCCGGTTATTGCTATTCCCTTCGGCGATACCTTTGTACTTCCCTCGGCAGGGGGTTTTTATTCAGGGGAGGTTGATGAAAAGGGATCGCATCATCTTTTCCTCTCATGGGAACATGGCTTTTCCGCGTCCCTTCTTCTCGATTGTTCCGGGCAAGGTCTTGATATAACATCCTTTAATATTCAACGGTTTTCGGAAGAAGTTCTGAACCGGTCCGGCGGAGACCCCTGGAACCTTGATTATTCATATATCGCTGAAAAGCTCATCGACGGAGACTTCCGGGTCACATCAATAAAAATGCTTCCCGGAAAGGATGTTTCCTTGTTTTTAGGCAGGGGGAAATGGTTCTTTTCATCTCCCTTCTCACCGCTCTATGAAATCGATTCGGAACAAGCAGTTTGTTTCGACAATGTTTCCTTTGGATTTCACCGGCTCTTTAATACAGATGCTCTCGAGTGGTACGAGTTATATATTGATGAGAAGGAAACAGTCACTCTATCCTATGGCTTTGTCAAGGATTCTCTTTTATTGTAATCTTACCGGGGAGGTATTCTTTTGTTATATGTTTTGCATTTTTAAGAGTAAGTCATTATAATTATAACCTATTGATGAAAGATAATATTGCGGATCGTTATACATTAGGATTGCTCCTGGATTGGGCAGGAACTCATTATCAAATGAAAGTGTGGTCAGGCGCAGCTGATTTATGCCGGGACACTAATACAAATTTGATCTGTTTTGTCGGCGGGGCCATAAAATCTCCCTATATGTATGAAAAACAGCGGAATAAACTCTACGATTTGATTAGTGAGAAAAATGTCGACGGCATAATTGTCCTTACATCGACAATTTCACATTATGTCGGTTATACCGAGATGCTTGAATTCTTCTCCCGTTATAAATCATTCCCATGCGTAAGTGTTGGAGCCCACATGGAGGGAGTGGCTTCCGTGGTTGTGGATAACGAGTTCGGGATGAGAGAGCTTATGGGACATCTGATACATGTTCATGGATATGAACGCTTTGCGTATATCGGGGGTCCTGAGGAGAATACAGACGCTCAACAGCGGTATGTCGCATTCAAAAAAATGCTGGATCTCAATAATCTGCAACAAAAAGAATCACTTTACATCCAGGGTGATTTTAATATGCTCTCCGGCCAGGCCGCAGTCTATAAATTACTTGATGACAGGAAAGTAGATTTTGATGTGGTTGTTGCCGCGAATGATGAAATGGCTGTCGGTGCGATCGCCGCCCTCCGTGGGCGCGGTTATAAAATACCGGAAGATATTGCTGTCGTTGGTTTTGATGATATAGAAATAAATAAATCGATTACTCCACTTATTACTACCGTACGTCAGCCTTTATATCAGCAGGGAAGAATAGCCACCGAGACATTATTGCGGCTGCTGAACAAAGCAGATAATCCCGGGCTGCAAAATCTCCCCACGGAACTCATTATCCGTGAGTCCTGCGGCTGTTTTTCCAGGAAATTTGACAAGGAAATTCCAATCACAATAAATACGGAAGTGAAAGAATTTGATGATGCATTTACTTCCAGGAAAACCTTTTTGCTGGAAGAAATCAGGAAACCTTTTGTATCTTACTACGGTGATTATTCAAGTTTTTCAAGAAGCAGTATTTCCAGCCGAATTGAAGAACTTTTAAACGCCTTCTATAGTGAGCTGGTCCGGAAACAACCGGGATTATTTGTTTCCGTATGGAAAGATATATTATTCCAGACTATACAAAGCGGATTGAGTCTCGCTTTTTGGTCCCAGGCCCTGGCGTGTCTTCACCGGGCAGCCCTTTCCTTAATTCAAAATCAGGCTTTGGGAATGCAGGCAGAGGAGCTTGTGACCAGGGCACGGAAGATGCTCGAAGAATCGGAAAAACAGGTAAATGATCTGGATCAGCTCAATAAAACAAGAGAAACGATCACCACCCGGGCAATAGAGGAACATCTCGTCTCTACTATCAATCTCGCGGATCTTCTTAATCTCCTCGAAAGAACCTTGCCCAAACTCGGGATTAAAAGTTGTTACCTTACATTATGTGAGGATGAAAAAGATAAACGGGCGAATACATCCCTGCTTATTCTCGCCTTTAATGAGCATGGGGGTATTGATATCGGGGAAGATGGAATTATTTTCAGTTCGTCCAATCTTCTTCCGGCGGAGATGCTCCCCAAAGGAAGACGTTTTGAAATTCTTGTAGATGCCCTGGATTACAGTATTAATCAATTGGGAATTGTTATCTTTGAAATGGAACCGAAAGGGATTCTTGCCTGGGATATATTACGGGGACGCTTACGGGAAACAGTAAAAGGAGCTCTCCTCTTAAAACGTGTTCAAAGTCAGAATAAAGCATTGGCAAAAGCAAATCAGGAATTACATAGAGAAGTGCTGGAACGGAAGAGAGTGGAAAAGGCTTTACGGGATAGTGAATTACGACTCCGGGCTATTATTGATGCGAATCCGATCCCCCTTGTTATTTACAAGGAATCAAATGGCCGAATTCTTTATGTCAATGAGTACTTTGGAAAAACATTCGGGCTTGATACGGATAATATTTCCAATTTTTATATTCATAATTATTTTCTCGAGAAGAATGAGGTCGATTCTCTCCATGAAAAAATGAAAAAGCTTTCAAGAGAAGGTTATTTGCAGAATTACGAAGTGTGTATGAAAAAGGAAGACGGGACCGTTTTCTGGGTTGTTATGTCTCTCCAGACACTGTTGTTTAATAATGAATTGTCTATTATCGCCGGTTTTTATGATGTAACAGACCGAAAGCGTCTAGAGAAGGAATTGCTGGAAATCAGCGGCAGGGAACAGCAGCGTCTCGGCCAGGAATTACATGACGGATTGGGACAGATTCTTACCGGGGTATCATATATGTGCCGGGTTTTACATGAGCAACTCCAGGCTAAAGCCCTGGAAGAAGCAGAAACAGCCAAAGAAATTACAGAACTTGTGAATCAGACTATCAATCTTACAAAAGTACTTGCCCGGGGATTTTTTCCCGTTGAATTGGATGAGAATGGTATCATATCCGCGTTACAGGAACTCGCGGACAAAACAGAGAATCAGTTTAAAATCTCCTGTCATTTTTCGTATCAGGATAATTTGTTTATTAATGATAATTCAACTGCTCTTCATTTGTACCGGATAGCACAAGAAGCCGTACATAATGCGGTGAAACATGGCGAACCGGATAATATTTACATCAGCATTGATATCCAGGGAGATAAGATCGTTCTTACTGTAAGAGATGATGGAAAAGGATTGAAGGAAGAAATAGGGGATACCAAGGGAATGGGGTTGCGTATCATGGAATATCGTGCTAATATGATTGACGGAAAAGTAGATATCAGCCGGGATAGAGTAAAAGGGACTATTGTATCCTGTTCTGCTCCTCATCCCGCAAGTAATATATCAAAAAAGGATAATAGGGTAGGAATATAATGAAAGAAGTGATAGAGAAGAAGAGATTATTAATTGTAGATGATCATCCAATTGTCCGCCAGGGCATCACACGGCTCATTAATTACGAAGAAGAGCTCATGGTCTGTGGAGAAGCGGGGAATGCCAAAGAGGCCCTGGAAGCCGTTGAAAAAGAAAAACCGGATATGGTGATTGTTGATATCTCATTAAAAGGCCGAAGCGGACTGGAACTTATTAAGGATTTGAGGATGAGGCATCAGGAATTACCTGTTCTGGTTGTTTCCATGCACGATGAATCACTCTACGCGGAACGTGTATTGCGGGCCGGGGCAAAAGGCTATATCATGAAACAGGAGCCCCCGGAAAAAGTGCTTAACGCCATCCGCCAGGTTTTAAGCGGCAAAATATTCGTGAGCGAAAAGATGCGGGAAAAAATGCTCCAGCGGTATGTCCTCGGTTCTTCCCAAAAAAATGCCTCCACAGTCGAACGCTTAAGCGACCGTGAACTGGAAGTTTTCAGGCTGATAGGAAAAGGAATGGGCACCCGGCAGATCGCCAAAGAACTTGATTTAAGCATTAAAACCGTGGAGACCTACCGGGAACATATAAAGGAAAAACTTAATCTGGAGAATTCATCAAAATTACTTCAATACGCCATAGACTGGGTACAGAACGAGAACCCGAAGTAAGATAAAGATAAAGGGACGGACAATTTGTATATTTTACTCATTAAGGCTCCGGGATGTCCGTGTGTCATTGTCCGGTTATTAGCCGGTATTTTCCGGATTTTGTCCCGTGATGCCGAAAAGGAGTTGTTTAAAGGGATCCGGATCTGTTTTACGGTAATCCACCCAGGTAATAGGTTTTAAAAAGAGTGAGATTTCGGGTTCTTCCGTGCAATCCGGTAAAATGACCGGGATTATTCTGCATCTTTTTTCCGCGAGTGTTTGCAAAAAGCCCCGTATTTCCATGGTTTGCCATGGGCCGTTTCCTTCGGGGCCGATAAAGATTAAAGCTGTTTTAGTACCATTAATTTGTTTTTCCAGCGCATCAATCCATATATCACCGGGACGAAGGTGCCATTCATCGAGCCAGGGCTTAATACCCGCGGTTTTTAGTTTTGTTCCGATTTCCTTGATTTTAGTTTTATCCTTACTGTTGTGGCAAAGAAACACATCGAAATATTCTTCCTTTTTACTCTGCGGGGGCCAGTGCTTTGGTGCCTGGTCATCGATAACTGTATCATACAATTGTCGTATATCCAGAATCTCCCCGCTTGCGGGACACATGATCTGGTGTTTGCCTTTTTTTAAGAGATTCTGCAAATCAGAATAGACAAAAAAGCGCTTTTCTTCTTTATCTATACACTCGGGACAAGTGCAGGGCACCATTTCATAATACGGCAACTGGGGAAATGAGTTTTTCTGTATTTTCTTAATTTCCTGCCGGATAATTGTTAAAAGCTCTTTCCGCTTATCCGGCATTCCTTTTAGTGTTATCTCTATGATTTTAAGCCCTTCCCGGGTTGTCTTTTTTTCTATTACCCTGGCGTGTGCATTTTCCCAGGTAAAAAGCACTCCTTCCTGCCAGACGATGTTGTTCTCGATAATCTCGTTTAACCGCACCATCAGCCGGTTGGTGATGCCTTTGGGCATGAAAGGGTATTGAAAACGGAAACAGAGTGAATTGTCATTATTTATGGTGTCCCAGGTGTTTGGCGGTTCTGCTTTTGGGAGGAGAAGCGGAATAATAAAATAATCCTGTTTTGCGGGGTGTTCGTAACAAAGCTCGAATGCGTCTTTGAGCATAAGATTCAATAACCGAGTTTGTTCGATATAGGAAAGCCTGTTTTTATCCCACAGACTTTTCATAAAATCCAATGGGACTATCCCTTTATATTGTTCAATATTATTATCGCTTAATATAGAATAGATGGCATTCACTGTCCAATTCGGGTCAAGGAAAAGGGTTTCCCGGAGCCGGGGATCGTCATCAAAATGAAGCACCACTCCCAGAAGGTGAAAATACCTGAGGATTAAAAGTTGATCCGAGATCTGTGTAATGTTATAGGATGCACAGACTTCCAGAAAGACTTCCAGAGACATAAGCTTTTCTGCCTGGCGTTTTTCAAGGGTTTCCCGGATTATTTTCCATTGTGCGGGAATCGCCCGGCCTATATAAGGAAGATTTCTTAATTTTTCCCGGATCGTATTTATTAATACATCCAGTCGGCCATCAGTTTTCTTAGCCAGGTTGATATCAAGACGGATCCATTTCATTTCCGGGAATAATTCCCGGTATTTTTTTTCATCAAATATAAAATTGGATACTGAATCTATGTTAATTTCATTAAAAAGGATAATTACTGGACTTTCTTTGCCAAGGATATGGAGGATATTGAGCCAGTAATCAAAATTGGCGAGCTCTTTCCGTTTTTCCGCCATAAGGATATAGACGCAGCTTTCGGTAAGAAAAAATTGATGGAGCATGTACTGTATCTGCTGTCCCCCAAAATCCCAGATACTCGCTATAAACTCCTTATCTCTGTTATAGGGAAAAGTCCACCCGGATTTAACTTCGATTCCGGTTGTAGCAATTAAAGATGTGTTGGGAATCTCATATTCTCTGTTAAAAAGTTTCCTCATTAAGCTGCTTTTACCTGCACCTGGTTCACCAACGATCATGATTTTAGCTTCATAACAATAATCTTTTCCCTGGTCTTCCAGTTGTCTGAAATAATTTTGAATTGCTTCTATTCCTTGTTCGGCGATGTCTTTGGGTGGTTCTTCCAAGGGATTATTATTTATTCCAAAATTTTGTAAATTTTTAAAATTGTTTAAAGGGAAAAGATGCTTAATGTTATTATTTCTCAAATCGAGTGATGAAATGTTTTTTAGATGTTCGAGTATAATTATATCAGAAATGTTATTAGAACTCAAATCAAGTGATGAGATATTTCTCAATTGTCCTATCATGGAGATATTCGATATTTTATTAGAACTCAAGTAGAGTGATGAGAGGTTTTTTAGCTGTCCCAGAGCGGAGATATCTGAGATGTTATTATTCCTCAAATCGAGTGATGAGAGATTTTTCAGCTGCCCTATTATGGAAATATCCGAGATATTATTATTTCTTAAATCGAGAGATAATAGGTTTCTCAGCTGTCCAAGTACGGAGATATCTGCGATATTATTGTCTCTCAAATCAAGTGTTGAGAGATTTTTCAAATGTTTCAGTACGGTGATATTCGAGATGTTATTATTCCTTAAATCGAGTGATGAAAGGCTTTTTAGCTGTCCCAGTATTGTGATATTTGAGATGTTATTATTTCTCAAATCGAGAGATGAGAGGTCTTTTAGTTGTCCCACTATAGAGATATCCGAGATGTTATTGTCCCTTAAATTGAGTGAAGTGAGTTTTTTTAATTGTCCTAGTATGGAGATGTCATATGTATTGGTATTTCTCAAATCGAGAGATAGGAGGTTTTTTAACTGTCCTATGACGAAAATATTCGAGATGCTATTATTTCGTAAATCGAGTGAAGATAATTTTTTTAATTGGCCTATGATGGAGATATCTTCTGTATTTGTATTTCTTAAATCTAGTGAAGTGAGGTTTATTAGCTTTCCCAGTATGGAGATATCCGAGATGTCATTATTCCTCAAATCGAGAGAAGAGAGGTTTTTTAGTTGGCTTAGTATGGAGATATCCGAGATGTTATTGTCCCTTAAATTGAGTGAAGTGAGGTTTTTAAGTTGTTTTAGTATGGAGATATCCGAGATGTTACTATTTTCTAAATTGAGTGATGAGAGATTTTTTAGCTGTCCCAGTATGGAGATGTCCGAGATGTTAGTAGAACTCAAATTGAGTGATGAGAGATTTTTCAGCTGTCCCAGTATGGAGATGTCCGAGATGTTAGTAGAGCTCAAATTGAGTGATGAGAGATTTTTTAGCTGTCCCAGTATGGAGAAGTCCGAGATGTTAGTAGAACTCAAATCGAGTGATGAGAGATTTTTCAGCTGTCCCAGTATGGAGATGTCCGAGATGTTAGTAGAACTCAAATTGAGTGATGAGAGATTTTTCAGCTGTTCCAGTATGGAAATATCAGAAATTTTATTAAAACTTAAATCGAGCGATGAGAGCTTTTTCAGCTGTCCTATCATGGAGATATCAGAGATGTTATTATTACTCAAATCGAGCGATAAGAGATTTTTCAGCTGTTCTATCATAGAGATATTATCGATGTTATTATAACTTAAGGCGAGAGATGAGAGATTTTTTAGCTGTCCGATTATGGATATATCAGAAATGTTAGTAGAACTCAAATCTATAAAAGAAAGGTTCTTCAGCTCTTTTATAAATTGCCAGTCAGTTAAAAAAAGAAAACGAAAGTTTACTCCTTTTAAGTGTGGTAATAATAATAAAAATGTGGGATTATCTATGATAGAATGTTCGATATTAAGTATTGTAATGTGTTTTAGCATATTTATCGCTGACAAAGCAGGATTAAGATTACTAAAACTGATATTTAAACCATCAATGTATCCCTGTTGATCTAAGCAGTATCCCCTTTGGAATACAAAATACTGGGGCGGAAGACCTCTATAAAAATACTTTAAACTTGCAGGAGTAAGAATTTCTTTAGGGTTTAACTCTTTTAACGGAGGTATTCCCAGCTGTTCTCCAATTGT
>JAFGRV010000158.1 GCA_016934975.1 Spirochaetales bacterium
ATTGAAAAGCTAAAAAAAGAAGTTCCTCAATTACACAAAAAAAAATTAAAATATAATAATGTTAAGTAACCCCGTGATAGGGAAAAAGTACATCCGGGAGCGAATTATGATAATTTATAGTGAATATGAACTTTTAAATTGTGGGAATTGCAGACAATTGAATAAAGATTGGAAATAAATTCCGAAATTACGATGGTTTAATAATAAAGACAGACCTTTCCCTGTCTTTTTAAAGTGATATGTATTCTTTGACAACCTAATGAATAAGCTTAAGAAGCTTTTCTGTAATAATGGTGATGTAATCCGGAAACCACAGGCATGGAAATAATTTTGCCTTCTTCCTGTGGTTGGTATCCCGACGGTATGCCTTGGATACCCTGATGCATACGATAATAATTATTATTATAGTAGAAAATGTATTGTTGTACGATTCGTTGTAGTTGTGACTCGGTGAAAATAACAAACCAATTCAGATCTTCGCGGCGGATGGAACCGACAAACCGTTCGGCATAGGTATTTATGTCCGGTGCTCCACAACTCGCAATTTCCATGCTACTTCCAAGGGTAAAAACTAAGATAGTTTTGTTAAGGCAAAGCAGTTGAGAAAACGTGATTCGGATGGAGACGGATGATATGAAGATACGAATGGAGGGATTTGTGAAAACGGAAACGTTTGTTATATACCGGACACTCCGTCGCTAAACAATCCGTATACATCTGCATCATCCGTAGTTTTAATACCCTTAGTAATCCGAATTTTCGAATCAATAACCCCATATGAATTGAGATATAATAGTAAAAACCTGCCGGATGAATTAATTGGATTTACCGGGCATGGAACTATTGGATATGAGACCATAGGATATGAGACCATAGGATATGAGACCATAGGATTTCTCGCGAATCATACAACAAGGAATGGAACAATCACTCTTTGAGGTCTTTACCCTTTTTTTCATCAATCTTATTTAAAATAGGTTCCATGTGTCTTTTGTTCAGGATTGATATATTAATCCCGGACCTGTTCCCCCGGAAAACACATAAATAGCCTTAAAATAGTATGAAAATGAATACTTTCCCGGTTTGATCTTTTAGACAATCTGTGATAAACATATTTTCTAAAGCTAAGAAAGGATATCTATACCGGAAACCAAATGGTTTTCCGGTATTTCCGATTGTAGTGGTTTTCAATTTCCTTATAGCATTACGCAGGCTACGCCCCCAACCCAAATAAATATTCCATTACGAGGTTGCGGTTGTGAAAACTTTTGATTTCTTGTAAACCTGCGTTTAGCTATTATTCCGAATATTCTTGTTCAAAAAACAAGAATATTTGGAATAATAGCATAAAGAAATAAACCAAACTGTTGCGTTGAATGGTTTAGGAAAACCAATTAATGAGGAGTATATTATAATAAATGACTATGGAAGCTTTTATTTTAGGGACAGGGGGGATGATGCCTCTTCCCGGGCGGAATCTTACGTCTGTTCTTTTACGTCGTGAAGGAGAACTCCTGCTTTTTGATTGCGGAGAAGGTACTCAGGTCTCAATCCGTCGGCTTAATCTCCGGTGGAAAAAAATATCGGTGATATTTGTGTCACATACTCATGCAGACCATGTGACGGGAATTCCCGGAATTCTTATGCTTTCCTCCCAGGTGGAGAGAGATGATCCCCTGTACATTATAGGACCACCTAAAATAAAGGAATATGTAGAAGAAAATTGTAAAATACTGGAGATGTATATCAACTATAAAATAGTGATACATGAAATCCGTGAACCGGGAATCGTTTATGAAGGGGACGGATTTAAGGTCCGTGCTTTCTGGCTGAGTCATTCACGTCCTTGTATGGGATATACGGTAGAAGAAGATACCAGGCCGGGTGTGTTTTTTCCCGAAAAAGCCCTTGAGATACCTGTCCCCAGGGGTCCTCTCTGGTCAAGATTACAGAATGGGCATAATGTGACACTTGAAGATGGCAAGATCGTTACTCCGGACCAAGTCATGGGACCTCAGAGAAAAGGAAGGAAATTCGGGTTTATCACAGATACGGTTTTTAAACCGGGATTGTCCGCAAATGTAAAAAACGCGGATCTCCTTATTTGTGAGGGAATGTTCGCCCGGGACATGGAGGACAATGCGTTGGAAAAAAAACACCTCACCTCAATACAATCAGCATTAATAGCAAAAGAAGCCCAGGTAAAAAAACTTGGGCTTATTCATTATAGTCCCAGGTATTCATATAAAGAGCTTAAAAAACTTCTCAGTGAGGCAAAAACGGTTTTTACGGATACATTTCTCACGAAAGACTGTCAGACAATACCAATCCCGTACGAAGAGGATGATGATGCCTTACATTAGTTATATTCAGGAAAGGCTCAAAGCAATAAAAAAGAGAAAATCACTCATACCCTCCCGGAAATTCCTGGTAGTATTGGACCAGGTGAACAGGGTGCTTGAACATGAAGACACCGAATACCGCCCACATGATTCAAAAGGAATGCCCGGGGGGCTTATCTACCTTGACCCTGATGTGAGAACGATCCTGATCCCCGATTTGCATGCCCGGCTTGATTTTCTCTATACATTTATGACCGGCCAGCGATGTAAACACCTCTCCCTCCTCGCGGAAAAAAAACTACAGGTTGTCTGTCTGGGAGACGGACTCCATAGCGAGAGAAGCATTCCCCGCTGGATAGCTGCTTATGATGAGTATATAAACGGATATAAGCTTCATCATCATATGGATCTGGAGATGATTCAGGGATTAGGAACGATGGAAATGATTATGTATTTGAAATGCCAATTCCCGGATTATTTCCATTATCTTAAAGGCAATCACGATAATATTGCCGATGAAACTAAAAATGGAAATTATTCTTTTCATAAGTATGCTGCCGAAGGCGCCATGGTCACAAAATATATGACAGAGATTGTGGGGAAAGAATGTTTTAATGAATATTATAGATTTGAAAAAAATCTCCCCCTCCTGGCAGTGGGCCGCCGGTTTCTTGCATCTCATGCTGAACCTGTCCGTTTTTTTAATGAAGAATCAGTGATTGAATACAGACGTCGTCCCGAGGTCATACAAGGACTTACCTGGACAGATAATAACAGGGCAGATACCGGATCTGTCTCGCAGATGATCCGGTATTATATCGATGAGAAATATCAGAAGAAGGCTTTTTATTTTGGCGGGCATCGCCCTGTACAGGGGAATTATTTTACACGCGCCAGGGGAAAATACGTGCAATTTCACAATCCCCGTCAATATAATATCGTAGTGATTGAGCCGGAAGGCCCGATAGATTTGGAAAAAGCAGTGACATCTATCGGACCTCTTTTCCCATTTTTATTATAAAAAAGGTCTTTTTCTACCCGCGTGGACGACGGCAAAATTTATATCAATTATACTAATATTGCCCGTGATTTCCGGGCAATAGAATTTTGTGTTATACATTTTTAGTGTGTAATTAATTGTCTGTTAATTTTGATATTGACAGATCTCCGGAATTTTGATATACTCCTGCTAAAATGTATAAAAAAATAAGACTTATGCAGTTGACTAAAAAAGGTAGAGATATGAAGTACCATAGTATAGTCCGCAACTTTTACCTTCTCTTAGTGGGAAGCCTTTTGTTTTTTACCGCCTGTACAGGGGACCTCATCACTCCGACTGATTTAGTTCTCATTGAAGACACAATTCCCCCGGTCATCCACATCATGACCCCTGAAAATAATAGCTACTATAGTTCGAATGTCCTGGTTCAAGGCCGGGTGACTGACCTGGCAGATACGACGAATACTCCGGGAAAAGTAGACATCCTCGAATATATGATTCTCGGTACCGCCCGGAGAGGAGTTGTCGTTTTTGATGCTCACGGGTATTTTAATTTTACATTTTATTCAGGTGATTTTGAGGGAGAAAAAACCCTTGTTATCACCGGTATCGATTGGAATAACAATAAAACAGAGCAACAGATTACACTTAACAAAGGAAGCTTTCGAAGCCTCACCTGCATTCCGGGAAACAAGACAATTTCCCTCGATTGGGACCGTTCCCCTCTCATTTCGGAGTATACCCTTTATTATACCGCGAATGGAACAACCCCTGATTCTTTAACCGGCACCTCCGTCCCCGAGGTGACCCCCCCGTATACACTGAAAAACCTTACGAACGGCCTTCTCTATTCAATCACCATTCGGGGTGAAACAGGTCAGGAGGTTGATGACTGGTCTTCGGTGGTCCGGACAATTCCCCTTTCACCTTTTACCCTCGCCCCCCGTGTTCATGGGGAATATAAAGAAATATCCGTCTCCTGGAACAGTATCCCCGGAGCAGATAGTTATTGGGTTTTGCGATCTCTGTCAAAATCAGGTCACTATACCCAATTATCCGGATTGCATACCACAACCTCCTTCATCGATACAGACATCCTTCCGGGTCAGACCTATTTTTATAAAATAAAACCAGCCATAGCCACGGCAATCGAAAGCGAACCGGCCTGCGGGGAATCCTTCATCTATCCCCCCTTCGGTTCATATATCGGCTCTTACAATACAAAGGATTTCGCCTATAGTGTTGATGTTCAAGGTTCATACGCTTATGTGGCAGACCGGAATAATGGTCTTGTCATTATCAATGTTTCGGACCCGGCCTCACCGTATCAAACCGGCCATTATTCAACCCCGGGATATGCCTACGATGTCAAGGTCCGCGGAACCTGTGCATATATTGCCGCAGATGGAGCCGGATTATGTATTGTCGACATCAGTACTCCGGCAGCTCCGTCCCTCCTCTCGGTTTTCCCCGTGACCGGTTACGCCAGTGCCGTAGCCATTGATGATAAGTACGCATATGTGACGGTAAAGGATTTCGGTCTCTCCATTATCGATATTTCGGATCCTGCATCACCCCAGGAGGCAGGAAGTTATGCACTTGATGAATCTCCTCTTGGAATTACTATCGCCGATACCTTTGCCTATGTTGCGGGAGGTGAAGCAGGGCTTATGGTCATCGATATATCAGACCCCACAAAACCCGGATCAGCGGGCACCTTTGATACCCCTCACATGGCCCGGGATGTCGCCGTGGCGGGAACTATTGCCTGTGTCGCGGATGATGCTTCGGGAATCCAAATACTCGATATCTCAGACCCGGATGATATCGCTTTCCTGGGTTCCTGCGATACCCCGGGTTCCGGAGGAGCCAGATCTGTCGCGATTTCCACGATATATGCATATGTTGCGAATGACAACGGGGGAGTGCTTTTCATCAACATAGAAAATCCTGAACACCCGGTTCTTGTGGAATCCTATACCTCTGTATCCTCTGCAAAAGGTATATTCGTGAAAGACGAGTATGCATATGTTGCCGCGTACGATGCGGGATTTTATATACTGAGTGCCGCGGAACCCTCGGGTCTTTCATATGATTCTCCCATAGACACATCCTCCGAAATAAAAGGCATAGAGGTTGATGGATCTTACGCGTATGTGGCAGCTTCCGGGCAAGGTCTCCTGGTCTATTCTCTTAATCCCGGAACGACGCCCGTCCTTGCCGGCTCATACACGACAGCAGGTGTCGTCTGGCAGGTACTTGTCTGCGGTAATTTTGCATTCTTAACCGGTTATAATGCGGGACTTGAAATTGTAGATATCTCCGATCCTGCGGCCTGTGAATATGTTGCCTCCTGTGATATTCCCGATAGTACGCTTTCCGCCGCACTCTCCGGGGACTATATATATGTTTCATACAGATTATCATCCGGTGAATCCGGCGTTGTTCAGTATGATATCTCCGACCCCTGGAATCCGGAGTTTATTAATTCCTGCGCTACAAATAAATCCGCGAAAGAAATCGCCATTTCCGGTGACTATCTCTATGTGGCGGATGAGGACGAGGGAATTTGTATCATTAATAAAAACAGCCTTGTTCAGGCTTCTTCGTATGCAACAACCGGAAAAGCCGCCGGAGTTACCATACGTAATTCCCTGGTATGTATTGCAGATGGGTTCGCGGGAGTTCAGGTGGCGGAAATTTCGGGGTCAGAGCTGCCGTCGTTCCTCGGGGCATATGATACACCCGGATTTAGCTATGGAACTGAAATGTGCGGTGGCTATCTATTTGTTGCCGACGGACTTTATGGTCTTACGATCCTGGATTTTCATCAACCTGGGACACTCATTAAAGCAGGAGAATATCACCCGGCCGGAACCGTCGAGGAAATACAATCTGTTATTGTCCGGGGGAGGTATGGGTACATGACAAGGGGGAACAGTGTTTGTATCCTGGATCTTTGGCCGTATCCGGGGCTGTAACAGGCAATCCGGGAGAAACTCCGGGCAAAAACCGGAAGATGTTCTTTCGGGAAACAGGTGATATGAATCGCCGGGAATTCTGTGCCGGAATCGCTTGAAAATAAAAGAAATTGAAGGAAAACCAATGGCTGGAAAAAATAAGCAAATTACAGGATGTATATCAATTATCGTTATTCTTTTTACCCTTTGCAATGTCTTCGTTGCAGGAACAGAGTGCGGTAATGTAGACGAAAATACGACAATTGATATTGTCGATGCCTTTCTTATTGCCCGGTATTACGTCGATTTACCGTTGGAAATTTTTAATCCCGATTTTGCGGATGTTGATGGAAATAGTCTCATCGATATTGTTGACGCCCTCCTCGTGGCCCGATTTTATGTGGACCTTATAGACGAATTCCCCGGTTTATGTCAAACTCCGGCACCGGATGATACCCCCTCGCCGACAGCTGTCCCGGAACCCACAACCACTCCTTTGATTTCGGATAATTACATGGAGTTAACATCATTTATCCCTCTTAATGCTTCGGAAGAAGACAAACTCAGAGAGAATGGATTTATTGTACTCGATTCCATGAGAGAGGAAACCTTTACCCACGTTTATAGCGGAATAGCAAAAGCCAATACTATTCCTGCTTTTCTTACCGTCGATTCATTGCTCCATGTTTTTCACCTCACCTATGCCCATATGCTGGAAACCGTAGAACTCGATTTCTTCTATCCGTCCTTGCGGGAACTTCTCACCGGGTTCGAAACGGAAGTGGCGATAGAATACGAGAGCATAACAAATAAACCCTTTCTGAAAGAAGCCTGCCGACGTCTCCTGGTTTTTGCATCCGTCGCAAAGTGTCTTATAAATGGTGAGACGGTAAGTTCGGGGCTCCCGGAAATTGCCCCGGAAGTGAACGGTTATTTAAACGCTGTTTATGAATGCTCTTTGGTGGAGCCCTATCCCGGAGAAGATTATACGAATTA
This sequence comes from Spirochaetales bacterium, assembly GCA_016934975.1. Lineage (GTDB taxonomy): Bacteria > Spirochaetota > Spirochaetia > SZUA-6 > JAFGRV01 > JAFGRV01. The sequence continues at coordinate 7,299 of JAFGRV010000158.1, forward strand.
CAAACCGAGAAGTCATTATGTGAACAACCCGCTCCTTACCTGCTATTTCCGTGCAAACACCTGGCTGGAGAGAAAAAAGTTTAATGTCAATGTTCAGTATGATGTGACCAGTGCATCTATCATGGCATCTCTCCTGACAGCCAATCCTGCACTTCACGCCCTGTATGAAAAAATAGATACCCTGATGTCTTCCCTTAAAAATAAGACATCGGGCATAACTCCTTTTCAATTGGAGAGTGCAATGCGGGATTCTTTTAGTACGATATATGATGCAGATGGCTATAATCTCCTTGAACTTTTGGAAAACAGGTCTTTATTTCAGAATAAACTGTTCACCGGGATCTATGGAGAGAAATTGTACATTCAATTCTTAGGGGAACACAAAGCCATTGATACCAGGATTTTTGAAGAGACCACGACAGGTGAAGACAGGACCCTCCCCAAAGGGCTTGATGTGGGAGCGGCAGTATTTAATTCTCAGGCAGCCTATGAAGAGCTCAATGATGATATGATTCTTTACCCCGGATTTCAATCACAGATTGATTTTCTAAAAGCTGAATATGATTCCTTAACGAATGATGACTGGACAGGATCTGCATCAAACTTCTGGTTATACGCTCTCCGCACTTTATCAGAAGAGATTTCCGGGAATGTACCTTTGTTTTCACAAACAGGAGCCTGGGAGAGGGAAAAACTCAATACCCAGCTTGCCTCCTGGACGGAACTTCACAGTGATTCTATCTACTTTCCGGCAACACCATCGCCAACCCCTGTCGCGGGAGCAGGAAATGTATGGTTTGAACCGGAGGAAATAGCCACGGCAATTAATGCTGATTTTATCACGGAAGTTCATTTGAATTCAGGGTCTCAAAGACTGGCTGCTTATGATTTTACCGTCACCTATGATGATAATTACATGAGTCTTAATACTTCTGTTGGAATGGACGGAGTCGAGCCGGGAGTTGACGGTTTTGTCACGGCTGTGAATGCTGCCGAATCCGGAACTGTGCGTATAACCGGTATTGATGCGATGGGAAAAGGTCCCGGATTAGATCTTCATATTCTTACTATTTACTGGAGAGCAGGTCCGACGCCGGGTAATTCGGATATCACTAATAATATTCACAGTCTGATAGATCCGGATACGGCGGTCATTGGAATTCCTTCGGTAACTTCGGTAACAGTAGCCATTCTGGAAGGATCACTTCTTGGGGATGTCAATAGTGACGGATCTGTCAATATCATAGATGCTCTCCTTACGGCGCAATATTACGTCGGATTAAATCCTCCGCAAATGGATTTATCGAATGCCGACGTGAATTGTACAGGTACTATTGATATTGTTGATGCATTGGTAATTGCCCAGTATTTTGTGGGATTAATCGATGAATTGGAGTGTGATACGCCGACCCCTGCACCCACGGGAATTCCGACTCCAACCGTTACTCCTGCCCCTCCGCTCTGTTTTGTCGAGCCATATCCCCGGTTTTATGAACGCCTGGGAGGGATGTGCGATAAGGTAATAAATTCCTTAAATGAAGCAGGTCTTCCCGGCATTCATACAGGCAAATTTCAAACCCTTGCTGCGTGGGCAGACACCTTTGGTCTTCTTGCCCGGAAACACCTCGATGGAATTCCCCTTACACCGGAAGAGAACAATCAAATACATAAATTCTGGATTGAACTCGGTATCTACTTTTCTACATCCTCTTTTGTTCAGGAAACTGATTCAAAAGCCCAGATTGTCACGGACATGTATTCCTATGAGGAGAGCGTCCTTCATGAAGCTGTGGGGAATTTGCATCCCATTATTGTTCTGTATCCGGTTCCGAAGCAAACAGAAGTTCTGGCGGCAGTGGGATATGTCTTAAGTTATTATGAGTTTATAGAAACAGAGAATTATCGTCTGTCAGATGAAGAGTGGATAGAACTTCTTAATTCTTCGCCCCCGGGACGTCCGGACTGGACCGATATATTTGTTGAATGACGGATAAGTGTATTCAGCCTCCTGTAAAAATATGTGGTGAGATCACCCGCCGGGAATTTTTCCACGAGCCTTATTCGTTTATTAAGTTAAGTACCCGTTTCACCAGGGTGTCAAACGGACTGGCATATTTTTTTAATGAGAAACTGATGACATGACAGACAGATGATTCAAATGATTTTATATAAAAAGTAATATAATCATAGTAATCACGTTTCGTATTTTTTTTATATAATGAAAAAGAATACCAACCAGTATTAAGTTTTATGAGTGGTTTCCCGGGATTATAATCGGCTCCGTAATTTTCTTTTGCATTATATGCTTCTATCTCTTTTTCTATCTCTTGTCGTAAAGCACTATCTTGTAATGAAGCATTGTCTTTTCGTACGAGAATTTTATTCCCCGTTAAAAAATCGACAATCACATTATTATTATCCTGGGATTGAATGTCCCACAATGACGGTATCATAAGGGAATACCCGTTGAGACTAATCTTTTTATCCATATCAAGTTTGTTAAGATAATTATATGAATAGAATTGGGGCCAGAATATTAATAAAATACTTATGCAGAGGACAATTGCGAGCTGTGTCACGGTATTTACCGTATTGTTGAAACGGGGATTTTTGCGTAATGCGAGATAGAGCACTGAAATCCCGAATCCTCCGGCAAAGCCGCCGAAATGGGCGATATTATTAATTCTTGGATTCTGCAATCCGAACATTATATTTATTCCGATAATGATAATAAAGTTAATAAGAAAATTCTGTAAAACACTTTTATTCATGGTCTTTCTTCGTTGGAAAACAAAAACAAAAATAGCCGCCAACAGCCCGAAAACACCACCGGATGCACCAAGGGAGAGGGGATAAGGCGATAGTATATGTGATGCGATATTTCCAATAAGACCACTTACAATAAAAATAAGAATCATATTAAAGGTGCCATATGCTTTCTCCACAAATTTGCCTGTAATAAATAATCCGTAAATATTAACAAGAAGATGCAGCCAGCCTGCATGGAGGAAAATCGCTGTTAAAAGCCGCGGCCATTGACCCTTATTTATAAAAAAATCCGAATATGCTCCTAATCGTATATAATCAAGAGGAACAACATCTTTGAAGTTTATAAAATCCAGCCTGGTCCCTGCAAGTAATAGTGCAAACTGAACAAGAGTTGCCACTAAAACTGTTCCGCAAAGAGCGATAATTCCAGCGGAAATGTTCGGACCTTTGGATTGTACCTCGGTTCTTTGTGCTTCGATACTTTGGAAAGGTATGATACTCCTGGCGATTTCTTTTCCTTTTTCCGGGGCTTCGGTGTAGAGATGAGGATTATTTATTATTTTCTCTATTCCGGGGAGAAAACTTTTTAAATGAGAAGGGAGTGATTCTTTAAAGCTATTAAGAAGTGAAAGCCCTTGTTCCACCCTGTCTGTTTTTAAAAGTAAAATACCTTGCCAATACATTACCATCGGATCCTTTGACAATACGGAATTCCGTTCGAGTAAGAAATTAAAATTCTCACTACAACCGGTATTCGCGTAAAACGCAAGATACAAATACAGTATAACCTGCTGATGTTGAATATCACGGTAATATTTTTCTATATATTCAAAATAAGGACTAATCTCGGGATAACGCTGTTTCTTTAAAAGAATATTTATCACAATTGAAATTAAATCCAACGGGAGTCCGGGTTGCGAAAAATCTATGGTAAGACTTTCATAGTAGTGAACCGCCACTTCGGTTTTATCTAAAAACCAGAGAATCGAGAGGACATCTCTGTTCCATAAAAGATAATTTTTTATCCCGGTATGTTTCGCTATACTGTCAAGAACCTCTTCGGGTGAAATACTATTATTCCGGAGTAAAGGAATAATTCCCTTTAATGTTAATAATCCCCGTGAATGATAATCGAGATTACAAATATACACGAAAAAGGTGAAATTATTTGAAGAAAGCATATTGGAAATAAAATTTTTATAGAAGATATTCTTTAAACTTGCAGCGCCCATGGTAAAAAGTGCTGTTACCGGGAAAAGAAGTATAATGACAACCGGATTTCTGAAAGAATCGGGAGCAAAAAAAATCAACATAACATGGACTATCAGTAAAACCGATAACATGATAATTCTATGATAAAAAATCAATCTGTTTTTATGTGTCACTATTTTACCAAATTCAATCAGGACAAATGACAGTCCGAAATACAAGACTAAAAGCAGTATATCCATGATAAAACCATAGCAGTAGATTGTTGAAATATCAATAGCAAACTTCTGATATCAAGCTCCGGAAAACCATTATTATCGGAAAAACCGAAAAATCGAAGGGCTTTCGGTATAAATATATAATTTACAGCTCTTGTCGACATCAGCCTTATTTTATAGACTTGGGGAGAAGTGTACTGTTCTGACCCCGGGATTTCAAAATGAAAATTAAAAAACATTGAACAATTGAAACCAGGGCGGTCAAAACACCAATCCGTAATCCGGGGAGAACGAAATGAGTAAAGGAAGGGTATTTTTTCCGGTTTTTATCATTATAACCAGTTGTCTCCTCTCGTGTAAAACCCCGACACAAACACTTGAATTTGAGAGGGGAAGAAACAAATATGTCCATACTCAAGGAACGCAAATTGTGGATGCCCGGGGGAATTTTGTACGCCTCCTGGGATTCGGGCTTGGGGGATGGTTGGTTCCCGAAGG
>JAFGRV010000159.1 GCA_016934975.1 Spirochaetales bacterium
CATTGAATTAAAAGCAAATCAAATATATATAGATTTAAGTCCGTGGATGGGCAACAGGAACATACAACCATATTTGGAAATTATCAAAACAGCTTTACAGAAAAACAAGCTGCTTTCCTTTGAATATGCGGACCGCTACGGAAATAAAACCGCGCGAACAGCCGAGCCGTATCAGCTTGTATTAAAAAGTAATCATTGGTATTGGCAAGGATATTGCCTTAAAAGAAATGATTTTCGCTTATTTAAACTCTCCCGTACATCAAACCTGCACATACAAGAGGAATTCTTTACACCCCGGGATTATCAAAATCCGCAGTTAGAATTTACTGATATTCTGGCAACTATGCAAACAAAAATCAAAATTCGCATCCATAAAACTGTCATGGACAGGGTACTTGATTATTGCACTTACGAACACTTTACGCCGGACAACGATGAGCATTACATTGTCAGTTTTCCTTTCATAGAGAACGAATACTACTACAATATTCTTTTCAGTTTTGGGGATAAATGCGAGTGTATAGAGCCGTTACATATCCGCACAGAAATGAAGCGTAGAATACATGATATAGCTGCCATATACGAAAGTTAAGAAAATCTGAGGAATAGGAGTGATCTTTACAAGTTTTCTGAATGCCCCTTGTGTTTATCGTGTTTAATTTGTTTAAACATTTTTTCTTTTACCATCATTACTTCTCTGGTTTTTATTGTTACCGGAGATAGTATATATATTAGGGTGGGGAATTCCAGTTTCCATTGTCTGGGGAATTCTATTTTCAATACCCTGGGTATTCCTGTTTTCACACACATGGTAAACTCAGTTTAGCATTTTCATCAATCCCTATAAGCACATACGCTGTTCCGTCTAACAAAGTCTTTCCGGAATTCAGGTGATCTTTCTGATGAGCTAAGGTCTTTGCAGATGGGGCATGTTTTGGATTTCGGAAAGACTCATATATGTTATATGTCGTTATAAACAACTCTGCCGGTTAAAGTTCAATGGACACTTTTTATCATAATAGTTTGAAAATCTACTCTGGATACTATATTATCCGGAATTCCAATGTTGAAGAACTTTTAATGCTTTATAAGTAATCCATTTACTGACAACACCGGATTTTTCAAGAGGAACCTGGATTCGGCCATTTAAATCTTTCTCCAATTTCCATTGATTATCTGCCATCTTTTTTGAAACAAGCAATTCAATAGCATCATTCATACGCGAATCATTAATTTTCAGATCTGCTAATACTTCCAGAACTTGTAGAAAATCCAATTCCCCTATACTTGGGAAAATTAATGATAACCAATTATTATTTATTATTTTCGTCAGAGAATGACTTCGTTTATATATATGATGCTGCAAAATATATTCAATCGCTGCCTGTATAATTACATTCTGATTTTCAGTTCTGTTTTTTTCAGGAATAGCTGATAAAGCTTTTAGCCGCCAAAAGACATTCCTATAACATGTATGCATTCCCCAACAACCGAGGTCATTTTGTTTTGCCAATATTTTTTTTACAGGATTTTCATTCAAAATATGTTGCTTTGCTTCGAGTACATCAGAGTCTGTGAATGATTTTCCAACAATATCAATAAGGGTAAAATATCTAACCGAATAATTATTTCTTTCGAGCAGCCAATCAATATTATTCATATTCCTTTTCCTGTAACTTTTTCCTATGTTTTACTTAGAGAATATACACGGCAATCCATCCATATCCTTATAAGATTTTGTGTGTTTAGTCAGTTTTTGCAAAAGCAATAAGAGCTGCGCTTATATTTATTTCTTTTTCCACGTTAATGATACTTTGAAATTTGCTTCAACGGATCCGGAGGCCACAATAAAGTCCGCTTCGCCTCCTAGCTTTATACCGAATTCCACATTTACCTCATCCGGTTTATTATCATTTTTCTCATTAATACTTGCGATTATTTTATTGGAAAGATATTGTATTTTAACAAGACCGCTGAATATTATTTTTTTGAGGGCTGCCTTTTCAGGCAGCCCCCGGTAGTTTTACATTAATCCGGAAGAACTGTGACAGGTTGTGGATGCATATTATCGACTTCAATGCTTTCTTCCAGAACTCCCGTATCATCGATCTTCACAATAAAATAATAATCCCCGGGTGTAAATCCCGAGGGAAGGTAGAACATGTGATCCCATTCCATCTTTATAATTGCCCCCGGTTCAATTGAATCATTGATTTCCTGTTGGGAATAACGGATAAGGGTATCGCCATCATCAAGAAGCCGGTCTTTCGAGATGTACAATCCGAAGGCAACAGGTTCCGGCGAGGGATGTATCGATATTAATCCGGTATTTTCATAGTTAATATTGAACTCATCCCTCATATAGTAGTCCATCCGAATTTCATCCGGACAATTCATAGAGTTAATCCGGAGATTAGGCATGGTGTCAGCAGGATCTTCAATACGGAGTTCCATAATATGGATATTGTCTTCCTCGTTCGTTTCATAAAAATAATTTTGATTGTCAAGTACAACGATCAGATAATAATCCCCCGGTGTTATAGTTTCGGGGATAGTGATGGTTTCGGGAAGGCTAAAGCGGAAGATTCCATTCATCTCCCCGGGTAAGGGAATGGAGCCACCCAAAAGAATATCCGATTGAGGATCAAAATAATAATCCTCGGAAAGATAAACCCCGGCCGTGGCACCCTGGTCGTTTATAATGGTTGAATCATGTGTATTAATAATTAACCAGATCGAAAAATCTCCCCCGGGGAGTAATGCTTCAGGTCCCTTACAACTGGCGATACTGAGTGTATAGTGATAGTCGGTAATAAGAAAATCTATCGCTGCTCCACTCCCCTGGTGGGCCGGATTAATGGCAGTTATGGTCAAACGTGAAGGAATGTCTTCGGTGTATTCAAGGAAATAATCCGACGGCCGGAAATGGATCTCGGTCACATCTTCTGCGATCAGTATCATATCCCCGGTCAAAAGATTCTGGTACCTGATATCAATGGAAAGATCATCGGTGGACCCGGGATTATTGGGATCAAAAGCTTCAAAGGAAAAAAACAGTTCGGAATTGAAACTCACCTCCGGGATTCCATTGTGTGGAAGGAGAGGTTCGAGAACACCAAGCCGGGGATAGACATACAGATCCGGTGGTTCGATCACTGAAATGGAAATCGAATCTTCTATCATGGTATAACCATCTGTGAACGAACAAAGAATTTCATAATTACCGGGGTCCGGCAGAGTGAAAATCGAGGCCCGTAAGCTTTCCATGGTTATCAATTCCCCCTGGTTAAAAATTTTAATGGTGTAATTTTCATCAATGGTATCGTTGAAGGGATTATTGGGATCATACCCCGCGGCGCTGATCTGAAACTCCATTCCCGTATACAATTCTTTTCCATCACCCGGAGTAATTATATTCAGGCTCAGGGGTTGATATTCGGGGAAGGGTGGATCCCCGGGCTCATCCGGCGGAAGACCATTCACATGAGTGATAGTGAGTTCCGCGGTAAAAGGACGGTAGCCCCGGGCCGTAACCGTCACATAAGCGGTTCCCGTATACTGGGGATGAAAGACGAACCAGCCATCCCGGGGAGTGATGGTTTTACTGGCCAGTCTCTCGCCAAACATGGTGACAGTGGCTACTGCCTCATCGCAGGGAATGGCTGAAAGATTCAGGAAAACCGGCCAGTACCCGACGAAAAAGTTGGTTTGGGGCAACGAAAGACCCAGGTCTGACGGCTCAGATGTCCAGATTTCCATGGAAGGATCACCCATATAATGGAAAAATTCAAAGACCTCGCGTGTTTGACGATCTCTGATATAAATTTCCATCAGACGTAATTTACCCTGGTTCATCACATACCCCATTTTAGTGACCGGAGGATGTTCTATGACCTGTGCATTCGTAGTTTGGGGCATACGGTTTATGTATTCCGGCCAGATGGCGTCTATCATTCCATCGAAAAAGACGTCATTGTTTCCGAGGGGGGTCAACCAGGTGGCTCCAACCGCACCCACGGCTCCGCCATTGGTATTGTTCACCAGGGCTTCACAAAGGGAACTGGAGTTGTAAGAGCCGGAAAGACAGTTGATTGAGAGTACCACAGGTAAAAGCCCGGCATTTGTCAGCGCCGCGGCATCCTGGTTATGAAAGAAAGGATCAATCCATTCAGTAATAAAACCGTGGTCATGATGGTAAGCCAGAAAACAGCCGTCTTCAAAGCCCCTGATGATGTCACCGGTACTTCCATCCCATGGGAAACCTGGCTTTTTAAGTTCCTCCGGAATCTCCTCTCCGTAGCTAAACTCCCCGTTATTCCAGAACTGGGGATCCACTTCTTCACCTGTTGTAAAAATCAGATTCCGGTTATAGCCCCTGGATTCCAGGTAACCAGCCGCTTTATATGCTGATTCGGCAAAGCGGTAATCTGCATAGCCATCAGGGCCGGGATTTTCAATGTCCTGAAAATATGACGCTGCCATAAAATTATGATAAAAATCAGGATTTACCGGGGGATTTTTCTCATACTCTATGATTTTTTGAACCACCTCAACAGCCTGTTGAGGTACACTCACGGGAATCCGGCCATAAGCCAGGTCGGGAATCCAGTCATCATTAGGATCGAGGCAGGCATAATAGAGGTCAGTTGCTTTTTTCTGAAACATGTCATTTTGCTTTTCTACATAAAAGGTTGGAATAAAGGGGATGTCTCCCAGGAGAAGCAGATAATCGGGCATCTCTGCCTTTACTTCTTCCTTAATTGCATAATTGACCCATTCACTGCCGGACCTGAGCTCCACATCATAACCCATCTGGAGTTTCCATTCTTCCAAAAGCCGGGCTGCCACGATAAAATCCGAATGGGTCACAATCAGGATCTTGCCCCGGTAATTGGGAACATATGTATCAAACTGAAAATTCAGAATAGCTTTATCCAGATAAAGCTGAACCGGTTCACTTATATCGCGGTTTTCCGGCGGATTACCGTATAACAGGCCGCCTTCCGAATCAAAAACAGCGATGTCCTGGTTTTCAATGAAGTCCGATGTTCCTGTATACGAAGGATCATCTTCTTTATTCCAGGGACCCCAGTCGTTATAATGAAGACCGACCACATTCCCGCTGGTATCGGGAACGATCTCACCGGGAGCGAGGTTTGTTCCGTTGAAATCATACTCCACTGCATAAAGGCCATTCCCCAGGTTTAACAAAACAGCCTCGGAATTGGGAGTATAATAGTCCTCCATCACGGGTATTTTGTCCGATTCCGGGTGGATATAATAACGTACGGAAAAATCCGCCAGGGCCTCCGGCCCGTTGTTCTGTACATAGATCCGGGGTTTAGACAAGTTCGCCTCGCCCATAGCCTCTTCCCTGGAAAAAACCTGAATATTCTGTGCAGATACGAGATGGCAAAGGCAGACAAACACTATGAATACCAGTAAAAGTTTTCTCATTTATTACCTCCAATTTAAATTATTCAAGTGATAATTAAAAAGACTCTTGCAAAAATACCTTTTACATCAACCGATTTTTGCAAGAGGTTATAAGACTCAACTTCAATAACAGTAATTTTTTAGTTGAGTAAAGCAGTTTTACATGATAGACTAACTCCAATTATTCTTCATTATTATTAATGTATCATAGTAAAAAAATCTGTCGTCCGCGTGGGTACAAACGGACTTTTTTATTAAAAAGCGTGTACTTCTCTGAATTTATAGAATGTGCTCTGAAATTTAAAACAGTCGAGATGACTAATACAGGCTCCCCATTAATACTCTCGATACGCTTAATGCAAAAATATCAACTATTTTTTTAATACTTCCACTCCCTTCTCCAAAAAATCCGTATTCTTTATCCCGGCAAGCCGGCTTGAATAAATAGATCCGTCGTTCTCTTCCTTTTTCTCAAACACTCTCGTGCAGCGGAAGTTGCCGGATGGAAGCGGAGGCAATTTCCCCGCAGTGCGTAGCGGCCGACAGGGAGTGAAGTCATATGC
>JAFGRV010000160.1 GCA_016934975.1 Spirochaetales bacterium
GAGTCAGGTGCATCTGTTCTATTACAGGAGGTATGTATGATAACAAAGTATATTTCTATTTTTATTATTGCAGGAGTATTATTCTTCTCACTTGCCTGCACAGGTACAAAGGATAAAATGACCCAGGCGACGGAGACGGAATCTTTTATCACTCCGGTGATTGTGGATGGAGAATACATTGTACCGGATAAGGCAATAATTCGCGAACGACTTACCCCCCTTCAATACAACGTTACTCAGGAAAACGGGACCGAACGGGCCTTTGCCAATGAATATTGGGATAATAAAGAACCGGGTATATATGTTGATATCGTCTCCGGGGAACCCCTCTTTAGCTCTCCGGACAAGTTTAAATCCGGTACAGGGTGGCCCAGCTTTACCCGTCCCCTGGAACCAGGTCATGTGGTAAACAAAATTGATGCAAGTTTCGGAATGATCCGCACGGAAGTCCGGAGTTTTTATGGGGATTCCCATCTGGGACATGTGTTTGATGACGGCCCGCTCCCCACGGGATTGCGGTATTGTATTAATTCCGCATCTCTTCGTTTCATCCCCCTGGATAAACTGGAACAGGCGGGATATGGCCAGTATCGGAGTTTATTTAATGAGTAAAAAATTACCGGCAAAGGAATTTGTTTCCTTTGCCGGCGAAGATATCGAAGAAATTAAATAATGTTACCGGTAAATGACTCACCGGTGTAAGGAGTATTGATAAAACTTCGTTTTATCTTCCAATTTTATTTTAATGGAGTACTGATAAAACTTCGTTTTATCTTCCAATTTTATTTTAAAGGAGTAACTATGAAAAGAATATTAGCATCTATAGCAGGATTAATCATCCTGATTCTTTTAGTTGTATTCTTTAGCAGCATGCAAAAAAAAGAACCAACATCACCTCCCATGCCCCTGGAAAAAAACATGGCGGGAAAAGACGACAAGATCGCGGTCCTGGCAGGAGGATGTTTCTGGGGGATAGAAGGGGTATATGAACGGCTGAATGGCGTAAAAGAGGTGATCCCGGGGTATGCCGGGGGATCACAGGAAACGGCAACCTATAACACCGTGAGCAGCGGAAGTACGCAGCACGCGGAATCCGTTTATATACTGTATGATCCGAAACTCATCAGCTATAAAACCATATTGAAAGTTTTTTTCACGGTGGCCCATGATCCGACGCAGCTCAATTACCAGGGTCCGGACAAAGGGTATCAGTACAGGTCCGCATTATTTTATACTGATACGGAGCAGCAGCGTACGGCAGAAGAATACATTGAACAACTGAACCGTGAAAAGGTCTTTGCCGGGGATATTGTGACACAAGTTGTTCCCCTCACGGAATTCTATCCCGCGGAAGAGTATCATCAGGATTTTATAGCCCGGAATCCCGATTATCCCTATGTGGTATTTTGGGACATCCCAAAGATAAATCATCTGTTACAGACCTATCCGGAATTGATAAAAAAGGAGTATCTCCCGAAGTAGTGATTTTTATGTTTTTGACGTAAAAATTCAGATGTGAGATAGTGAATAGAATAACCCGGATGAGTAAGAAGGCATATTATAACATTATAGATTTTTAGAACACAACCATCTTTCAGTCCATGGGGAAAGTAATAACGAACTTTGTTCCTTCCCGGATCTTGCTGGTACACTCGATTTTTCCCTTTAAGGTCCGGGTCACAAGATTATAGACAATATGAAGTCCCAACCCTATCCGGCCCTCGTTCCGGACCGTAGTAAAAAAAGGATTGAATATCTTATCAATATGTTTTTTATCAATTCCCTTCCCGTTATCAGAATATATAAAAACGAGGGTATTTTCATGTACATGTATGTCAAGAATAATCGAACCGGCCTCCCCGGCAGCAAATGCATGAAAAATAGAATTAAAAATAAGATGAGTAATAATAATTGAGAATGTTCCCGGGTAACTGTACAACCATAAGTCTTTCGGACAGGAAACAGTAATCTTATGCTTTACCTGCTTTAGTTTCGGTCCCAAACTCACAAGAATATCATCAATGTATTCCCGGACAATAAAATGACGTCTTTCTTCTCCCGATTGATCAACAACAACTTTTTTAAAACTCCCGATGAGTTCGGTGGCACGTAAGGTATGTTCTTTTATAAGGCGGGCAGATTCCAAAGCATTCGCCAGATAGTTTTCCATGTCACGCCTTGTTAGTTTTTCACTCATATATAACATATAAAGCTCATTTGTAATATCTTCTAAATACGTAGATGATGTAAGGGTAATGCCGATGGGAGTATTGATTTCATGTGAAATACCGGCGACAAGCCCTCCCAAAGCAGCCATTTTCTCGGATTGAATCAGTTCGTTCTGGGTCATTCGAAGCTCTGCGAGGGTATTTTTTAACTCATTATTTGCTTTATGTAATTCCGCTGTTCTTTGTTTTACCCGTCCTTCCAGTTCATCATTTAATTTCTGTATTTCCATTCTTGCCTTATCACGCTCCAGAAGAGACATATTCATCAATTTATTCGCCGCTGCCAATTCATCCGCACGGTTTTGTAATTGTCCGGATTGATTCTGAAGCTGATGAATAAAAAGTGTAATCCGGACCACTGCAATTAAAAAAGTTCTCTGCATTATTTCACCCAAAAGATCCGAGTGAATTGACACATTAAAGAGAGCAAATCCATAATGATCATTCCCGATAAAAAGTGGTTCAATGATGGAGAGGGAATGCCCGTTTTCCGTAATGAATAAATCCTCCGAAATAAGCTTGTTTGCTTTATAAAATTGATTATCTCTGTTAATGACGATTTGTTCATTATTCTTATACGCAAATAACAATTCAACCATCGTATTTCCCAGATCATCCGGAATAATCTTTGTATATTTTAAGATATACAAAGATTTTATTCCGACAAAAGAGAAATCCTGTCGTAACAGATTAAAGATATTTTCAATCTTCGTTTCGATCATCATCATTTCCGCAAAATACCGGAAAGAGATAATTTCTCTTTCTACATACAATCTGTATTCTCCATGGTTTCGATCAATATACTCCATCATAAAATAATGTATTAATCTAAAAAGTTCTTCAATTTTTTGCTGCCCCCCGGAGATTTGTGTGAGTGATAAAAGGGAGGTCTTACATTCTAAAAAAATGATCAACCAGTAGGTTGGTTCAAGGTTGCAGCCTGACCATCTCAGAAAGAATGGGTCCAGGATTCGCTTTAATTGAACTGATTCATTTTTTTCTACATGTCTCAGGAATGTATCCATGAGATATTCCACTTCTTGAAACGTAATAATATCGGTCTCATAACAATATGCAGAAGCAATTTTCATTTTAATTTCATTTTGAATATGTTCACACATCAACCTGAAATCATTATCATGAGTCTTCTCCGGGATTAATGATGTGTCAATTCCCCGGATCCTCTTCTCCGGTTCCCCCTTCTGAAGTCCACAAACCTTATTATACATGTTATTATTTTCTTCTAAGGAACACCCGCATGATTCACGTTTAATAAACTCCGTGGGAAGATAATTTCTAAGGGGAACATCTTTCCCTTGTATTAGTGAAAAAACAAGTTCCACTGCTTTTTTTCCGATCTCACCTAAAGGCTGTCGAACTGTTGAAAGAGAAGGGGTGAGATATTTATAGAATTCATGGTTATCAAAACCCGTAACAGCGATGTCCCGGGGGATGTTAATGCCCCTATCTATCAGTTCTTTGTAAGCTCCGGAAGCTGTTTCATCACTGACACAGACCAATGCATCAAAAACGACATGCCGGTTATCAATAAATTCCCGGACTCCAAGGGTACCTGATTGTGAGATGAATTGACCACACGTAACAAGGGAAGGATTAAAGGTGAGACCACACTCCAGGAGAGTTTCTTTATATCCATCTAATCGTTCCATGGCTTCCTGATTTTCTTCCGGTCCTCCGATAAACGCAATGTTCCTGTAGTTATGATCCTTGATAAGGTGTGTCATAAGCTCTTTCATTCCTTTTTTATTTTCAGGAATAACAGAAGGGATTGATGGGAATTCCTGAGCTATACACACCCGCGGGTATTCACTGTATTGGGATAAAAATGTACTCATCACTTCGTATCTTGTATAGCGCCCGATAGATCCGGAAATAATAATCATTCCGTCAATACAGTCGCGGGAAATAAATTGGTATATTATATTTCGCTGGGATTGCTGTAATTCCGGAGAATCGATACACCCGCCGACAAAAATATACACATCTGCATTATACCTTTCCGCCTCGGCCTTTATCCCCGAAATGAGGGACAAATGATATGGTCCTTCTATCCAGTCAGTAAAAAGAGCGATTCTCACATGTCGATGTGCATTTTTAAGTTCCATTCAGTTCATTGCAGTGATACATCCGTCAAATAATGACGGAAGCACATACACTCCTCATCCCGTTTGTCATAAGTTCCTGTTCCATACATTACGCAGGCTGTGCCCGCAACCCAAATAATTATTTTATTTCAGGGTTGACGTTATGAAAATTTTTGATTTCACGCGAACCTGCGTTTCGCTATTATTCCTGCAATTCTTGTAAAAAAACAAGAATAGCAGGAATAATAGTTAAAGTATTATCATTTACAGCAATAAATTCAAGCCGGGATTGTTTTCATTTTTAATGGAGAAATTTTGGGGAGATAAATAATCTTCATTCGTCGATATAAAAACCGGCGGATCGATTAAGGCGCATATTTCTTGATATACCAGTCAGTTCCGCCACCTGAACGATACATTCCTCCAATTCCGAAGGCGTAGTTCATGGAATCAACAACGATACCGCGGCACCAGTCTGCACCTGTATTGGAGATAACGTCCCTCCACAATTCCGTTCCGGAAGAATCATATTTAATGACCGCCCAATCATTATCCGCATAAAGCAGCCTGCCACCCACATATACATTATTATTTTTATCCGTACCTATACCCCAGACAACATCATTCGCACCCTGGTCAACTGTCTTATCCCAGTTCGCCGTATCTTCATTACCATCGGAATCATATTTTTTTATCGCCCAGTCGACATTATCCGAACTGCTCGTCGAATATCCGGCTGCATATATAAAATCGCTTGAATCCACGGTAATGGTATATGCTCTGTCGGTTTTATTGTTACTCGCCCTGTTGTACTGCCTGCTCCATACAAAGGATCCGTTACTGGTGTATTTTCTCACCATCCAGTCTACATCACCATTCGGGGACAACACGGTGCCGGCTACGTATACGTTATCCGACGAATCAATGGAAACGGAAACTGCCGTATCACCCCCGTAACCATTGTCAAACCCGAAATTCCAGTTTGTAGTATCCTCGGTTCCATCAGCATCGTATTTCTTCATCCACCAGTCGAGACCGCTGGATGGATCTGTGATAAATCCGACCACATAAATATTATCCATGGAATCGATTGAAATACCCTGGGCGATATCGCTTCCCGTATCATTGTTCCATTCCTTGCTCCAGAGTTCATTCCCTGTGGAATTGAATTTTTTTATGCCCCACATATCGTCCGAACTTTTCTTAAAATACCCGCAAACATAAACATTATTCGCCGAATCGGTGACAATACCCTGGGCACAGTCCGAAGCCCCATACCAGTCGATCTGCTTGTTCCAGTTTGCCGTATCCTCGGTTCCGTCGGGCAGAACTTTAATGATCTGCCAGTCGGATGTGGTATTTTGCTTAAGGCCGACAATATAAATGTTATCATCATAATCTATTGTTGCGCCTGTGGGGAGATCTTCCGATGATGCGCTTTTTTCAAAGGTCCAGCTTGAGTCCCCGGTATATTCGACAATAACATCGAAACTTGAAGCCGCCTCAGTATCGCTTACATTTGCCGCACCGTCTTTTGCCCATGCATAGACAGTTTTCGCTTCATACTCCGGTGTCGTCGTGTAGCTGTCGGGCTTCACACTCACCCATCCGGGATCATCTGCGGCCGGTCTTGCGGCCGACTCATTTATAAGCCAATGCGTAATACCGGCCCCGCTGTCGGAACCGTCCAGGGTGAATGAAAGGAAGTGACTTGTTGTGGGCGATCCGCTTGTGAGTGTGAAGGAAGAAATGACCGGCCTGATACCATCCACCGTAATATTGCTTCCGTCGTTTATTGTTGTAGAGGGAAGACTCACAAATACCGGGTTACCGGCTGTATCCAGGAGTGTTCCCCCGTCCAGCGTGATGTTAGAGGAATCCAGATCTGCGCTCGATTCTCCGGAATTGATTGTATATGTACATGACACAGCGTCAGCCGGACCAAAGGGATCGATGACCGCCACTGCACCAGTATCAAGGCTGATGGTCAAGGTACCGCCGGATAAAATCACCGGTTCACTGAAAGTGACTGTCACATCAATTTCCACACCAATACCATAGGTTCCATTATCTGTGGATGAGGTAATACTTAAAATATATGGATACCGGATTGTATACACCCCGGACCGTAAAGTACTTGAAATCAAACCGGCCTTTACGGCATATGCTTTAATGGTCAAAATTGTGTCGGGTCCTGTTACAGGAATTGGGGATGAATACACATCCGAACTCTCATCCGGGTCAGTACCGTCGGTAGTGTAATAAATTATGGCTCCGGTTGTTCCGCAGGTAATTGTAATACTCTGATCGGAATTATATG
This sequence comes from Spirochaetales bacterium, assembly GCA_016934975.1. GTDB lineage: Bacteria > Spirochaetota > Spirochaetia > SZUA-6 > JAFGRV01 > JAFGRV01. The sequence goes on from JAFGRV010000160.1 coordinate 6,654, forward strand.
TGCCTTCCGAAGGATTCATCACCGGTGTCGATACCTGATCATAATTAATCGAATATGCCTCTGTGGTAATGATACTATCAATCATTCCCTCTTTTTCAGCATATGCCTTGATCGTCATGGTCGTGCCATTTCCCGTCACCGGAATCGGCGCTGAATAGACGGCTGAGTTTTCGTCGGGATCCGTACCATCGGTGGTGTAACGGATTATAACCCCGGTTGTCTCACAGATAATCGTGACATTCTGGTCGGAATCATAGGTGCCTCCCGGTGGATCCATTACCGTGAAAGCCGCCTGAACTCCGGGAACAGGAGTTGTGGCCGGTTCCGCCTGATAGGTATCTTCTATAAATGGATTATACAATGCGAGGTTACATGAATGAAATAAAAAGAGTACCGGGAGTAAAAAAAGTATTATTTTCTTGTTCGCGATTATGAATAGTGTCCTCATAGATAAAATAATTTAACCCCATAATTAATGTATTGCTTTTTATTTTAGAATTCAAGCTTAATAAAAACAGGGCAAAATCCGGCCGGATTATAAAACAATTGTATCCCCGCTAAATAAATAGGTTATGCAGTCTGTTCTTGTGGGAATCGTCTATGGATAACCGATTTTAATCTTCGTCTGATGAAAAAAAGCAGCGCAATATACTTGATGAGCAAACGTGTTTTAATTGATTTATTCTCCCGAATAACTTAAAATTATTACCTGACGGCAATATGGACTGGTTTCGGATGCATTATAAATTACTAACACCCTTCTCGTTATGTTTGATCCTTCTTATCATTGCATCAACACTTATTTTTACACGAAAGAAAACAAAGTCTACCTACTTTCTGATCGGTTTATTAGCAGGGTTGATTTTGTATACCCTTGCCTGGCTCATTGGATATTTAATTGATATCCCGATAATTGCGTATGTAAAAAGTCTGTTTATAACGTTATCTGCCTTAAGTTTCGTTTTTCTCGCACTTTTCACTACCCATTATCATAAAAATACCAATGCTTCTGAATCACGACTTTTCTTCAGAACCACCATAGGCTTTTGTATTTTCATATTCATTCCCTATTTTATCTTATTCCTGAAAATTCCAGTCATATATTCTTTTTCCGGAAATGGGGGGTACATTTTAGATATCAGGAAAAATCCCTTTTTTTACTACGTCATAAACCAGGGAGGTCATGTATGTGGGTTAATCTTTTATATCTGGGCGATTTTAATACTCTTTAAAAAAGCAATAACCATAGAATTAATACAAATCTTTTCCGTATCTGCAAATAAAAGTAATACATCGCGGCCCCGGAAAAAAGGCAGAAGTTTGGGTACTCTGTCATTCTTCAGGAAATGGCGTCTGCTTTTTTCTCTCAAGGAACGGTCCGCCGTCGCCTGTCGATCTATTGGTCTCTGTCTGATAAGTCAATTAATGTGGTTTTTTATTTACCCTCTTGTCGAACATCAACCCCTTACAAATACCGGCCGTATTCTTATTTTTTTATTTCTCTATCTCCTTGTTATTTCCAGTTTTTTCCTTGTTTCAATCTATATGAATAACCGGGATGAAGAATCCAGTTTTTCCATAAAATTATTCGGATTCTCCGTTATTCTTCCTCTCTTTGTTATAAATTTTATCTGCACCTTATACCTGGTACAGCATAAAGAACTATATGATTATAAAAATTCCCAGGAGATTGATATGTTGATGAATTCATACCTTGAGGGGAGCAGAAGATCTCCTCCAGGTGATATTGATTATATACTCTTGAGGGAAAAAGAAGACCAGCTTATCTTTCTTTACTCGAAGGAAAATCAGCTTACACCCGATCTTTTTTTACAGGAAGAACAACAAGGAAACCGAAGTTACCCACGATACGTAAACAATTTCCAGGTATCTACAATTCAGGTAAAGGAGAATTTGCCTTTATTCCGGTCTAATCTGAAATCTGTTTTTACAGGAGAAAAAAAATTACAGCGATATCTATATTATATAATTTCCTTTGATAAAAAATATTATGAATTTGGGTACAAATATGAACAATACCGTGCATATATGCATTCCGGTACCTCTATTTGTATCCTGATCATCCTCTGTTCCGCTTTTATCCTCCATATATCCCTGGGAATATTCATCAGATTTACCATTCAAAAACCCCTTGCTCTCCTTTTGCATGGGGTAGACGATATAAAAAGGGGCAACCTGGATACATCGATTCCTATTCTCAATAATGATGAATTTGGAAGTATATCCGATTCAATTAATGGGATGGTTAAATCGATGAAGATTTCACAAGAACAATTATCCGCGCACACGGAAAATCTTGAGGTTTTGGTAGAAAAAAGAACAAAGACTATTCAGGAAAACGCGGAAAAGGAAAAACAGATAAATCTCGCATTACAAAAAGAGATGACAGAACGAAAAAAAATAGAAACGGAACTTGAGTATAATGCACTTCATGATCCCTTGACAAACCTGCCGAACAGGACATTACTCATAGACCATCTCCTCTATACCATGAACCAGCAGGAACGAAAAGAGAATCCTCCTTTAATAGGATTGATGTTTATTGACCTGGACCGTTTTAAGATTATTAATGACAGTCTTGGTCATGAATTCGGGGACAAACTCCTGATTGAAATCGGACACAGACTTACCGAAAGCCTACGGAAACAGGATACCATCGCCCGGATCGGAGGTGATGAATTTATAGTCCTTATCCCCGATATCACGGATATATTTAATATACGACATTGTGCGGACCGGATTCTGAAAAAAGTGAAATTACCCTTTATCTATAAAAATAAAAAAGTAATCGTTACCGCGAGTATTGGAATCACTTTAAGCACGACAAAATATGATAAACCGGAAGAAATGATAAGAGACGCAGATATCGCTATGTACAGGGCAAAAGCCTGGGGAAAAGACCAATATGCTTTTTTTGACACAAAAATGCATGAGCGGGTGGCCAGGGAACAGGAAATGGAATCCGCCCTCCATACCGCTACAATAAAAAAAGATTTTTTCTTTGTTTTTCAACCAATAATAAATCTGAAAACAAAAAAAGTGATCAGTTTCGAAGCCCTCATACGCTGGCAGGATCCGATCCTGGGAAATATACCTCCGTGCAATTTTATACCTCTTGCAGAAGAAACCGGACTTATTATTCCCATCGGCGATCTAGTATTGGAAAAATCTATTGAAGCATGTCAGGAATGGCATAATAATGGTTTTAGTGATGTCAAGATCTCCATTAATTGCTCGGCGAAACAGTTTCTTAATGCACATTTCCATACCTATATATCTAAAGTCTTAAAGAAGGCACAATTTAATCCGAAAAACCTTATTATCGAAATCACGGAAACTCTCTTCCTTAACCACGACTCGGAAGATGTTCAGGTAAACCTCCTCTCCTTAAAAAGAATGGGGATCCATCTCGCCATGGATGATTTCGGAACAGGTTATTCCTCATTAGCCTCACTCCATAATCTTCCTATTGACATTCTAAAAATCGACCGTTCCATTTCACTTAACATTCCCGGAGAATCGGCGATGAATAATATTATTCATGCGATAATTTCTCTGGCACATCATTTGAATCTTACAGTCGTTGTCGAAGGAATAGAAAGCCTGGAGCAGGTGAATTTTCTTTCATCCTTTGAAAATATTCATATCCAGGGTTATTTTTTTAGCAAGCCGATCTCAAAAGAAAATGCTCTTGCCTTATTAAAAGAAACCTAGACAAGATCAATTTTGCAGAAATTCAAAGAGAATTGTATTCTTTAGTCCCTCTTCGATTGAATAGGGAGGAGTAAATCCTGCCGTTTTCATGCGTCCGGAAGAATAACGTGTATTAGCGCAAAACTTTTTTACACGGATTGAACTCACAGGCAGCTTTTTCCCGGTAACAAAAGAAAGAAAATCAAAGGCCTTGCCCCCAAGAAGACCAAATACATAGGGAAGCTTTAAACCATTATGAGTGGAATATCCTATTAATTCTTTAATCGAAGTCACAAGGGTGTTCATATCCATATCCGGTTTATCAATATAATTATACATATGCAAACCCGGCCCGAATCGTAAGACAAAGGATAAATACGAGACAACATTCCCGACATATGCCATCGATTTAATATTTTTTCCATTTCCAATCATAATAAAACGTTTGGAAACGACTTGCTTGATAAGAGCATAAACATTACCCCTGTTTTTTTCTCCGAATACAACCGTGGGCCGGATAATAGTAAGACTATGGTCTTTCGATTTCTTAAGCCATTCGATATACACTTTTTCCGCTATCATTTTTGTCCGGCCATATTCGTTAAAAGGATTTAAATCGTGATCTTCATCAATCTCATTTTTGGAAAATCCATACACCGCAACACTACTTGTAAATATGATTCTTTTTATACCGGCTTTCTCCGCAACTTCACAGGTATTCTTTGCTCCGCCTACATTTACTTCTTCGTAAAGACATACCGGAGTGACATTATCCTTATGCTCGGCTGCAAGGTTATATATTATATCATATCCTTCACAAGCCTTATACAAATTTTCTTTATCACGCACATCACAGACAACACAGAGTTGAGGATATGTTGTACTCATCTGCTTATCGATAATGCGTACCTCATGACCAGCCTGAAGAAGAGTTTCCACAAGATTTGTCCCTATAAAACCACTTCCACCGATTACTATAATTCGTTCTGTTTTCATTAGTTTATACCCGTGATACAATTAATATCACAATCCCGATGTATAATCAATAAAATAGAGATCAAAATAAAACGATTTTACTTTATTTCGATTGTTCTATTCTTTTGTTTTTTATATTATACTCACCTATTTGGGTCTGTCATTTTCATTTATTAATCACTCTTTATTGATGAAAGAAAATAACACCCTCACCATAATCGTAAATAGTGACAATTCATAAAATAATCACTATATTTACACACAGATTATAAAAAAGGAGTCTGTATGAAAATACTTGTCACCGGAACCGCGGGATTCATCGGATTTTCGGTTGCACAAAAACTACTGGCAAGAGGAGATGAGGTTATCGGCATCGATAACATTAATGACTATTACGATGTCCAATTAAAATATGACAGATTGGCTCATACGGGAATAAAAAAAGAGAGAATTCACTATAATTCCCCTGTTCAATCAGACAACTATAACAATTACCAATTTTACAACCTGAATCTCCAGGACAGAGAACCGATTCTATCCCTTTTTAAAGACCATACCTTTGACCGGGTCTGCCATCTCGCAGCCCAGGCAGGCGTCAGGTATTCCATAACAAACCCCTTTGCATATATCGATTCAAATATTGTGGGATTTATTAATATAATGGAAGGATGCAGACATAATAACATAAAACATCTGGTATATGCAAGTTCATCGAGTATTTACGGATTAAACAAAACACAACCATACTCTGTGCATCATAATGTGGATCATCCGGTAAGTCTCTATGCCGCGAGTAAAAAAAGTAATGAGCTCATGGCCCATGCATATGCCCATCTTTATCACCTTCCTGTCACGGGATTAAGATTTTTTACCGTTTATGGTCCCTGGGGAAGACCGGACATGGCATATTTTCTTTTTACAAAAGCGATCCTTGAAAACAAACCCATAGACGTATTTAATTTCGGAAATATGGAGCGGGATTTTACCTATATCGATGATATTGTCGAAGGAATCATCCGGATACTCGATAAAGCACCGACAGGAAA
>JAFGRV010000161.1 GCA_016934975.1 Spirochaetales bacterium
GGAATATTATACTGCCCTCCCGACATATACAACATTTTCGCCGCATTATTAATCACCTGGTCCAGGGCCTGTATCGCGAAATTGAAGGTCATCCATTCGACAATTGGCCTTAAACCGGCCATGGCCGCCCCGATCCCGAATCCCGTAAAACCGCCCTCGGTAATCGGCGTATCCATGACCCGGGAATCTCCGTATTTTTCCCACAATCCCTCGCTTACTTTATATGCACCGTTATATTCGGCAACTTCTTCCCCGAGTAAAATGACATTCTCGTCACGTGTCATTTCCTCATCGATCGCCGCTCTCATTGCTTCTCTCATGGTTATTTCCGGCATGATACACTCCTTTTAAACTATTACATCTTCATACAAACTCGCAGGAGCCGGCTGCGGACCGGATTCGGCAAAATCGGCGGATTTTCCTGCGATGGATTTTGCCTCCTCGTCCATGGCGGAAAAATCATCTTCCGTGATAAGGCCTTGTTGCAGCAATGCTGTTTTCAGGATGAGAATAGGATCAAGATTCTTGTAATTTTTCAATTCCTCTTTGGTACGGTATTTTGCAGGATCACTCATGGAATGGCCCTTGTATCTGTAGGTCTTGATTTCCAGAAAACCCGGTGCCGATTCTTTTCTGGCACGATCCACCGACTTTTTTACTTCTTCATAGACTTCCACCACATCCATTCCATTTACCTGTTTTCCGGGCATGGCATATGACGCGGCATAAATCGTAAAATCCGATACAGCCGAAACACGGGTAAAACTCGTACCCATTCCGTATTGATTGTTTTCACAGATATAGATAACCGGCAGTTTCCATATTGCCGCGAGATTTAAACTCTCATGAAAACTCCCCTGGTGGATCGCCCCGTCTCCGAAGAAACAGAGTACCACACCATCTTCTTTTTTATATTTAATTTTATACCCCACACCTGTTGCCAGGGGAATATGAGCACCCACAATCCCATTCCCCCCCATAAAATGCCGTTCTTTATCGAAAAGGTGCATTGAACCGCCCTTACCTTTTGAACACCCCGAAGACTTGCCGTAAAGTTCAGCCATGATGACATCCGCCGGCATACCGCAGGCGAGTCCATGGCCGTGATCTCTGTAAGCAGTGAGGACATAATCCTTCTTCAAATCAAGGGCGGAAATGGCCCCCACGGCAACAGCCTCCTGACCGATATATAAATGTAAAAAACCGCCGATTTTTCGTAAACCATACATCTGAGATGCCTTTTCTTCTACACGGCGGATCTCCAGCATCTTCTTTAACATCGAGATATAGAGTTCCTTGTTTTTTTTATCAATTTCTTTTGCCATGTGACATCCTTCCTGTTAAAATGAAATCGCTGTTTTTTGGCCGGTCATGGGGCGAAAATAGACAGCATCCGTAATAATAGTCTCTAATACCAGGTAATCCGTTGCTTTCCCTGTTAATGTCCAGAAAACATGCAAGGTTTTCCCGACCAGGGCCATGACTTCTCCTTTTAACGAAGGATTCTCAATTATATTTACTTTTCCACGGAGAGTGACGATTTCATCGAGGGATTTTGATTGTATCATCCATTCGACCCGGGGATTTTCTTTGAGCTGCATTATTTTCGCGAAATGAGGTGATGAAAGCGCATAGAGTGTATTTTCCCGGTTCGAGAATATACAGGGACACATCCAACGCACATGGGGATTACCGTCTTTATCACTTGTAGCGAGGACAGCAGTTTTCACCTCACCCAACAGGGTTCCTATTTTACTCATGACATCATGTTTGGTCATACGACCTCCCTTCCCTTAATTTAAAGAGATATTACCTGCTCTCTTCTATTGTAGTAATATTATTAATGAGCGCAACCGGAATTTTCCCATATTTATTCCTTTTTCTCATTTTTTTTACTGTATATTCGATTATTGAGAGATCAAAAGGAATATTTCTCAGAGAAGCGAGTAAGACTTCGGAAAAGTCCGGTAATCCAGGTACAATTATATTCCTGATTCTTCCTTTATATAAACTCATCAGACAGTCCGCACGATGATTCTCACCAATTTCCAGGGGAAGATGTATTTCACATTCAGGAGTATTTCCATAAATCCATTCATATGATTTATTTTTTACAATATAACTCTTCATATCTTTGTAATTAATAACACTCAGAATATTCCCGGTCTTCATCCCCTCTTTACCTGAAAAAACCGAGGAAAAGATTTTTATAATCCCGGACATGGTGACGGAGGTATTAAAATAATTTAAATTCTCTACATTCGACCGAACAGATGAAATACCCCCCCTGCATTGCTCATGAGAGAAAGAAGGGGTCAGGTATCGACGGAGATTTGGAAGATTGGCTGCCACAAGCAAGGTTCCGTGATGAAGACAACGTTTTGATGTGACCCGGAAAGCACTCCCGGAAACCTTATATCCGGCAACAAGAAGGCTGTTCTTATTTTCACATTCGGTTTTAAATCCGACCCGGGCAATACATTCCTGAACAAGGTTGAAATACTTGTCTACCTGACGATTATTTTTTTTCGTGATGATACTGAAGTTCAGATTACCTTTATCATGATATACCGCTCCCCCGCCGGAAATGCGCCGCAACAGGGGAATATTATTTTTCTTTAAATAATCCGGTCTGCATTCTTTCCAGGGATTCTGAAAACGGCCGATAACGACACACGGACGATTCCTGTATAAAAACAATATATTGGAATCAAAAATATGATGATTCAGTAAATATTCCTCTATAGACAGGTTGATAAAAGGATCATGGGATGCGCTTTTAAATACGGAAAATGGAATATCAGGACTCATTTTCTTCCTTTCGGTATAATATCCTATTTCCCACAGTATGACAATCCGAACAGAAATAAAAAGGGTACGGAATCGCGGTATCCACATCAACCCCCTGAAATCCGGTACTTGAAAGAAAAAAAATTATCAACTATACTTTACCCCATGCAACCACCAATTTGTTTTTTATGTGATAAAGATTTCAGGCATTCCGAGGGAGAGGGAGGGCTTATATATTTTGCCCTTACCGAGAAAGATAAGGAATGGCATAATAAGCAGCGGGAAAAGGGTTTTGTAGGACACCCTCCCGAAGCGGCATGGTTTTGCGGAGACCATTATCCGGAGGCCAAAAAATTAGGCTCCTTGACACGTCCCGAAGCAATGAAAAAATTACGGGAAATCTTTAGTCTGTAAAACAAAATAAAAAGTGAGGAAAAATGTGCAGTCATTACAGCACCAGGTTGAGACGATACGAACAGCCTTCAGCTATATAAACCGGTTTAAGGAACGGATATTCGTCATTCAGATTGACAGCGCCCTTATTGACACCCCGATTTTTCCTTTACTTATTAAAGATATTGTTCTGCTTCATAATATGGGGATTAAAATTCTCCTGGTCCCCGGGGCCCGTGTGCGAATCGATGAGATTCTGTCCCAATATAATATTACTTTTACAACTGTCAACAATATGCGGATTACAAATCCGGAAGCCATGCCCTTCATTAAAATGGCTTCTTTTGATGTGTCCACAAAGGTAATGACTCTTTTAGCTGAAAATAATGCGCATGCAGTCATCGGGAACTGGGTAAAAGCCCGGAGTATCGGTGTCATTGACGGTGTGGATTATATGGATTCCGGGTTAGTGGAAAAACTTAAAATTGATATTATTCAAAATACCATTAAGGAAAGGCTTATTCCGATTTTTCCCAATATCGGCTGGTCTGCAACAGGAAGACCATATAACATTTCTTCACATGAATTGGCATTTACCATCAGCAAGGAACTGAAAGCCGCCAAACTCTTTTTTATCACCTATTCCGGTGGGATTCACGCCGGGGAATTCAAAATCCCCGGGGGAGTGTACGTGGAAGATAATATAATCTCCCAATTAAAACTTCCCCAAGCCCGGGAGTTTTTGGAAGCAAATAAAAATGTAAGCAAAGAGATTGATTATGAGCTTGTTCTCCTCGCCCATAAAGCTTGTCTTGCCGGGGTGGAACGTGTCCATATTATCGACGGGAAAATCGAGGGTATGCTTTTAAAGGAAATCTTCTCTAACCGCGGTCTTGGAACCATGATTTACAGCGATCCCCATGAAAATATAAGGCCCCTGAAACATGCGGATATCCCGACAATCCTGCAAATTATGCAGCCTCTCATAGATGATAAAATCCTCGTCCCCCGGACATATACTGATATCGAAGCACATGCCCCTGATTATGCGGTGTATGAAGTTGACGGAACAATCCACGGATGCTGTGCCATGCATCACTATGCGGGAAATCAGGCGGAAATCGCCGGTATCGCAGTGGACCATGTTTATACGAATCTTGGAATCGGAAAAAAACTTGTCCGGTATTTTATGGATAAAGCCGAATCCCTCGGATTACGTCAGGTTTTCGTTCTTACCACACAAGGTATCGACTGGTTCTCCAATCTTGGGTTTTCGAGAGCGGATCCGTCAATACTCCCCGTGGAAAAACAAAAAACCTACAAACCTGACCGTAATTCACATGTTCTTGTCTATGTTTTTAAAAAAAGGTGACAGGTAATTCACTCACATCCCCCGGGAAATACCAATCCGGCTCATGTGGTTCTAAAAAGGGTCTTTAGGTAATTTGTCTGAGGGCCTGGGAAATATTTAAGGAATAATCACCGATCTGTTCAAAGTGGCGGATAATGTCGATAAACATGAGCTGAGCCTTTACATCAGCCCCTTTTTGCAGTCTTTTTCTTGCATTCCGTTTTAAGACATTTCTGGATTGGTCCATTTTGTTCTCAAATTCATATGCCTTGTCAAGATCATATTTGCTCATGTGCTCATTCAGATGTTCATTTATAAAACTGATAAAATTTTTTACCAGTTTGGAGTATTCATCTATCTCACTCAAAGATTCTTTATCCAGTTTCACTTTTTTATCATAACGCCGCTGAGCGATGATCATCAGGTTAAAGCAACTGTCACCGATACTCTCGAGTTCGTGAGCAATACGTAACATGGCAGTCACATTATTAACACTGGTTTCATTCAGATTTTCTTTTGCACACTCAGCCAGGAACGCCGAGATTTCAACCTGCATTTGATCCGTGAGATCTTCTTCTTCTCTTGCTTTATCAACAAGATCCCGCATCTTTCTATCGGGATTGTGAAATACTTTAAGAAAAACACAAAACATGGATTCTATAATCCCGGCCATTTTAGAGAGTTCATTCTTTGCCTGCATAATATTTAATTCGGGAGTATCTTGTATACTGGTCTTAAAATAATCCAGCCGGTATCGGGAATCTTTTTCTTTCGCCCCTTCATGTCCGAGTTTCTCTGCAATTTTAACCAGGAGAGGAATAAACCAGATAAAAATGAATGTGTTGGTGACATTAAAAAGGGTGTGAAACATAGAGAGATGTATTGGAATATTTTCGGGAATTGCCGAATCACCGGGTACAATAAAATCGATAAAATTAATAAATAAAGGAAAGACGAAAAGCATCCAGAGAACACCGACAATTTTAAAAAAGGTATGAATCCGTGCCGCCCGCCGGGCATCAACACTCGTTTTTAATGAAGCAAGAAATGCCGTAATTGTAGTCCCGATGTTCTCCCCCAGAACGATGGCCGCCGCAGTCGGAAAATCTATCCATCCGATAAAAGCCATGGTAATCGTAATGGCCATGGCGGCACTGGAGGATTGTACAATCATTGTCAGAACTGTCCCCACAAAAATAAAGAATACGATGGAAAAGTAGCCTTTGTGGGTAAATTGAGTGAGGAATTCCAGGGCAGCAGGGTCGATTTCCGGAACGGATTCTTTTAAGAATTTTAAACCGAGAAACAAAATACCCAGACCGACAAATACTTCACCGATATCCCGGAATCTGTGTTTCCTGGAAAAAATAAAAGGAAAGCCGATCCCTATAGCAGGAAGGGCAATCGCGGTAATATCAAACTTAAAACCGAATACCGAGACAATCCACCCCGTGACTGTTGTGCCGATACTGGCCCCCATAATAACACCAATTGATTGTTTCAGAGTAAGAAGACCGGCATTCACAAAGCTCACCACAAGGACTGTTGTTGCAGACGATGACTGAATAAGTGCAGTTATAAGAAATCCCGTAAGAACTCCGGCGAATTTATTCGTAGTCATGAAACTCAGAATAGAATGAAGTCTTTCTCCCGCCACTTTCTGAATTCCCTCACTCATCAACTTCATTCCGTAAAGAAAAAAGGCGAGGCTCCCTGCTATTGTTACCAGTGTAAAAACAATCATATTATTACAAATTCCCTGGCTATTTATAACGGTTTTTCCCGGAAGTGTAAAGGGTGAGCCGATAGAAATGCATGAAAATATAATATTGACCCGGAAAAGTTACCCTGTTCGGCAGCCGGCAGCATTGTCCCCGCCGATTCCGATTTGTTTGTACCTCACTATCTCTTATTCCGTCATTTTCTTCCACTTTTCCACGTTTATTCCCTTAATCAGAAGCCAGAAAGGAAATACCAATTCCCCATATAATGTAATCCCGACAATTGTCGCAAAAATTGTTCCATCATAAATGGGTAAAAGTAATCTACAGATACTATCGATGAGATAGCCACAACACGCAACCATCAACAAGACACCCGGGAGCCGGGGAAGGAAATCCGACTTGAAAACCAAATAACCCATGGGAAATAACCAAAGTCCCCAGAATATACTCGCTATAAGAATTCCGTATGCGTGTAAATCTAAGAAGAGGGGAACTAATCCTTGGGACTGACTTCCTGTCAATGCAGTCCCGTCAACAACTCCCTGTGACAGGAACAGGGCGGCGAAATTATTAAGCTCATTGAACATAGTAATAGGCACGCTCACCAACATGAATATAACCATAAGCAAAGCATGGTTTTTGTTCACCGGTTTAAGTATTGAGTATAAAAGGAGAACTATGATGATATGTCCTATTTGAACAAATAATGCGCTTACAATACCAAGCCGAAATAATGGAGCAGAAGAGATGATATTATTGGCGGTTGTTACAGCATCTCCAGGCACGAAAAGGGTAGAGGGAATATACATTATACCGAATATAGCAAAGGGGATCATAAGGATATACAGGAGCCCTGTAATTCTTGCAGTTTTATTGATTGAATTCATTTATTTCTCCTTTTGTAATAAAAAATTAATAAATATTTCGTCTCATACACTATGGCTCACAAGGCTAAAATTCTTTGTATAATGATAATGTGGTTCCTCATCGTCCGAGAACAGCCGGTAAAAGAAGAAGACTGTAAGAGCTATTCTTCTTTCCATACATGGTTTTCTTCGACAGTGCCCCCGTCATGCCACGCCATATAGTTGGCATTCCAATCCAGGGTACTTTCCACTTTTTCGGGAGTAATATTTAATAATTGAGCACATAATTGGATAACCTGTTTTCTTGGAAGTCTGTTTCCGAATTTTCGTTTTGCCAGCCTTACCAAGGCTTCGCAAAGCCATGAACTCGGATCGGTCCTGTGATGCCAGTAATTACCGGTCGAGTAGATGGATTTCAGTTCCGGTTCTGTTATTGTATATTCTTTATTTTTATACTCAACAGCCGCGTTGTGATTAAAATTGTTGAACCATTCATCTATAAGGTCTTTTTTATTTTCTTTCATAATGTCTTTACATAATAACGTATTTTGAAACAAAGAATCAAGACGCATTATAATATGGGATTGATAAATGTGCTCACAGTATGGTTGCAGCCAGGCTGCTTCATTGAATCATGGAATTCCTCCAGTATACATTTTATAAATGGAATATACTCCGGAAACGGATTGCATTGACTCTATTCATGAATACTATTAGTATTAAAGGATATGTTTTTAATAGAAAAATCAAATTATAGTTATAATAAGGTGAGGATATCAATCTTGGATGCTCAACTATCAACGGGACAGGGTAAATGAGTAATGATGCATATAGGATTACACGTTAACGATCCAATATTACAGGCTCTTTGGTATGGAAATAACCTTGTAAATAATGATCTTGCTTTTAAATTTCCGAACAATTGTGATAAAAAAGACCACCCCCACAGTCCTTTCTTTATACGGCGGTGGCTTACTTTTTAATAGTTAACATAAGGAGAATCATTTTATGAGTATGGAAATTTATTATTTTTCAGGGACAGGGAATTCTCTTCATGTGGCACAAGAGCTTCAAAATCGATTTCCCGGTTCAACCCTCCATCCCATGGTGAAACTTCTCGGAAAAGATGTTATTAAAACAAATGCAAAGACGGTGGGGTTCGTATTTCCCATCTATATGACCTTGGTCCCTGTGGCTGTACGGGATTTCTTATACCCGGATATAACCGCGAACGATATTGCA
>JAFGRV010000162.1 GCA_016934975.1 Spirochaetales bacterium
ATTCTATCGGGACTTACCCCGATTCTATCGGGACTTATCCCGCTCTTGCTACGAATGCGGAAGGCAGAGTTTTTGCAGCCTCCGGGCAGGTAGTAAAAGAATGGATTGATGGAGAGTGGATTACCATAGGCGTCCCCGTAGATACAGGCGGCGGTTTTCATCCCCAATGGATGACAGTAAACTCAACCCACATAGCCGTTGCTTATGTTGATGGGGAAAACAAAAATCGTATCCGGGTTAAAATGCAGCCCCTTGAATAATCCGCCCGGAGGCCCCGGGGAAAAAACCGGTTTCTGGTAAAAACTATCTTTCTCACCACCTGAGTTTTTCTTCCGAAAGTATTCTTTTATAAACTCCTTTCATCAAATCCCCCACCATTCTTAATCAAAAAAAAATAATATAATCTGACTTTTTCTAAAAACACTGTTTTTTTATCGTATTTAATAGAATGACATCATCTATAACAAATTTTGTAAGAGAAAACGATTTACTGAAAGGAGGTGAATACTATATAAAAAATCTTATTAAAAAATGATTGTCTCTTACATAAAAAAAATATGGAGGTTAATAAAATGAGTAATAAAATAAGTTCTTTTTTAAGTTTATTTGCGGTTTTTTGTGTCATAGTTATTGCAGGATGCAGTTTTTCACCTTTATCTGAAAATGACACGGATGTCGTTTCCGGGATATCAAGAGGTTATGGTGAAATAGTGACCGCAGCCGGTATGGTCAATGAATATTGTTATTATGCTTCGGATTTGGAATCCAAAAAATCCCTTGCACAGCAGAGAGCTATAGAATCCTGGGAATCATATACTAAAACAAGTTGGTCTACAGCCGCAGATAAATATTTCACATGGCGGGTGAATCCGACTTTTACAGGTCCCGGTGTCTACTTTGTTTATGTACAAGCTTCCGGACGTCCACTAGTATCAACCCCATCTTATGGTGAAATAGTAACGGCTGCCGGTATGGTCAACGAATATTGTTATTATGCTTCGGATTTGGAATCCAAAAAATCCCTTGCTCAGCAGAAAGCGATAGCTTCCTGGGAATCATATACGAAGAGTAGTTGGTCAAAAGCCAAAGACAAATATTTCACATGGCGGGTGAATCCGACTTTTACAGGCCCCGCTGTTTACTTTATCTATGTTCAAGCTTCCGGACGTCCCTTGCTTCAGTAACTGATACATTTTTATAAAAGTAAAAAACCACCTCCACTGGAGGTGGTTACATTTTGATATTAAAGTTCGGGGAGATTATGCTTTAAAGATTAAAGAGGTTTCCCCTCTTTTTTTTTATTTCCTTGACATCCTTCCATACAATGACAACCAAAAGGTGAAACCGTCGCGTAGAAGCAAAAAAAAGCATTCTCCCTTCACCATCAAAGTTTTAACGGTGTATGAAAGAATGCTTTCATTAGATATTTACTGTATCACAGTAACGAAATAAAACGATTTATTATAAGCAGAAACCTGGTACCAGATCAACATAATACTGTGCGATTAAAAGAGCATCCACAATATTAATTGCACCATCACAATTCGTATCTGCCGCCGCGGGATTAAAATCCGCGGGATTAAGATCTACGTAATCTTGTGCAATCAGGAGTGCATCAACAATATCGATAGTTCCATTACCATTCGTATCTCCCAAGAGAACATCGGTAATAGTGACTGTCGCACCGGTTCCGTTGGGGACACCAATGTCATTTGTATCAGGATCTGCCAGAATATTTACTGCAAGTCCGATATCTGCTGTTCCCGCATTCTGTCCGGCTGTGAAATAGACGGTATTAATATGGAGACTCGTACCCGGTCCTGTTCCTTCGGCATCAAAACCGCTGATAACGATACTTCCGGCATTTTGTGCGTTTACTGCCGCGATAAAGCCGTCTGCTCCTTCTTCGACGCCATTTGAGACAACCGAGGTGTCAAGGCTTAAGATATTACCCGGATAGGTGACATCAAAACCGTAGGCTGCAAAGATTTGAGATCCGGTATTGGCACGTATAGTTACTGTAAAAGACTGACCCATGCCGACCTGGAGGGATGAAGGATCAATCCAGACATCTCCGGCACCGGGCTGCGGTGTTGCTGTTGCGACTGGAGGATTTGTGGGAGCCGTGGTTTGGACAGGGGGAGTGGTCGGGGCAGTTGTGGGAGCGGTTGTGGGAGCGGATGTCGGGGCCGGTGTCTGTGAAGAATCACATGGCCCTATGAGAGTCCATACCTGGAAATCTCCCGAGTTTTGCTCGGGGTTTTGACCTGAAGAGTACCAATTATTTTCATAGAGATTGTTGTTATACACAACTCTCATTCCGGCAGTCTCATATATTGCAGTGGAACTCCATGTCGGGGCAGTTGAACAATCAGTTCCCGGTGCGGAAGTAGAAACCCCTGTCGGTGCGGGAGTTTCGTTCGGAGCAGTGGTCGCTGTCGGCGGATCTGTCGCAGTACTGCCGGTTGTCATTGACATACTCGTAATATTAGCGGTTCCGCTGCTTTGATATCCCTCTACGCACATCGAAACCTCATATAAGTTCCCCATGCTCATTCCTTTACCTGCCCATGCACTAAAATGGTTTCCGCAGCTAATTGTTCCGCTTGTTCTCTTCGCCGTACGGACACTCCAAAACTGATAAAAAGTAGTATTTCCTTCAATAGAAGGCTGATTGACTCGCTGAGTCCGGTATATATCGTATGTTCCGCCATCAGAGCTTACGGTTCCCATTAATCCTTCTCCACCCGGCGGCCGCCATGTGCCCCAGCTATCAACAATGTAATATTCAACAAGCGGACTTTTCGTCCAGCCATAGACGCACAAGTATGAATTGCCGTTCGGATTGTAGTTTGCTGAGTAAGTTACGACTTGCGACATTGATCCCGGTCGTAACCCCTTACGTGCCAGCAAATTATTGATATTGCTCCAATCACAACTGAAGGAACCACCATCTCCCAGCACCATGCATCCGGTTCCCTGATCCTTCCAATATTCATAGGTCCAGCTTCCCTGGGTGCCGACTTGATTATCGCAGATCGTCTGGGCAGTCGCCGTAAACGAACCGATAAAACAGATTAAAATTACCATAACAAACATCACTTTTACTTTCATTTTTTTACTCCTTTTCCTATTCCTCTTCTTTTAAAATTTAATGAGCTTCTCATAAGCTTTTCCAACGATTTAAATAACAATAGTAGTTTCCTCTTTTCCTCCTTCTTTTCTCATGGCAGTAAGTATATTTTCACGTAATTCCTAATTTCTCATTTTTTTTCTTTATTTATCATATTATAGATTATCAGGAATAAAATAATTTAATAACTTTAATCTTTTATAGGTCAAATATCTTAAGCCATCTCCGGGTATGTGAAAATCTCCACACCGTAAAATTCTAAGGCCGTATAAAAGAATGTTTTCATTACATGATGACTGTATCACAGCAACATAATGAAACGATTTATTTCTGTCCTGAAATTTCGATTTTCCTATAAATAATGTGCGAATCTATGTTCTTCTTTCTGTGGCTCAGCATCCCAGTGAATGAATCAAGTTAACATAGTATTGGGCAACTTTCAGGGCATCGACGATATCGATTGATCCGTTGCAATCCACATCAGCCTTGGTCTGATCGAAACCTTGGGGATTCAGGTTGACGTAGTACTGGGCTATCAGCAGCGCATCAACTATAGTAATTAAACCGTCTCCATTGACATCCCCGGTATTCCCGGGAGGAGGCGGATCCGATGAGATAATAGACACATCAGCGGTCCCGCTGCTGCGATGACCTTCTACAAAAAATGAAACTTCCTGTAAGTTTCCCACATTCATGCCCAAACTCGCCCATCCGTTAAAATGGTTACGACACGTTATTGAGCCCCTTGTCCGTTTTGATTTCCGGACACTCCAATACTGTTCGTAATCCGCAGGGCCGGTTATTGACGGGGAAGAAGAGTTGATTTTTGCGATCCGGTATATCTCATATATTTCACCATCAGAGTCGATGGTGCCCATGTACCCTTCCCCGGGAGGGCGCCAGGTTCCCCAGTTGTCAACGATATAATATTCTATAAGCGGGTCGGTTGCCCAGCCATAGACACCTAAATAAGAATTACCATCCGGCTGGTAGTTGACGGTGTAGTTTACGATTTGATTCAGCGATCCGGGTCTCTTGCCTTTACTGGCGAAAATAGTATCCGGATCACTCCATTCGACATAGAATGAGCCGCCGGATCCCAGAACCATGCATCCCGAATAATCGCTTATTGCAAATCTATAGATGTAATTGTCCTGAGTTCCGTAGGTACTACTGCAAATTGTCTGGGCGGTTATTGTAAATAAGCCGGTAAAACAGATGAAACAAGCTAAAACAAAACTTCTCTTTAATTTCATTTTTACCCCTTTATTCTTTATAATTGGAAGATAAAAACAGAATGTTTTTATCATTGCTCCTTTTCGCTTATTTTTATTTTTAAAATGTAATAATTTTTATCTGTTCTATCGGAAAAGCCGAGGGTGAATGAAATATAAACATTTTTAATTACCGGTTCCGGATACATTTTTCTCTTCTTAACAAAAAAAATATTTAAAGCACACAGATTATACTTTACTCTATTTCCAGGGAGAGATCAAGTCTTAAATTTCCGGGAAGACATATGAGCGGAACCGGCGGCTTTATCGTAGTTATTTCCACCCCCCCCTCGATTTCACTCAGCGAAACAGCCGATATCCCTCAAGGAACAAACCCCATATCAGAATAAGTTAACAACTGATTGTTCACATTTTTTTTTCGTGATAAAATCAATCGACAATGGTGATAAATCATATTGTGTCATGTAAAAATTTATATGTAAAAAACGGAGCTGCCATGAATCTAAAAAAAATCTTTAAAAATTATAAAATCTTTTTCTGTGTCATGAGTTTATTGCTCTTCACCGTCATTCCCGGATTTTCCCAAGCCCTTGGGGATACGAACAACAGCGGCGAGATCGATATCATTGACGCCCTCATCATCGCCCAGTATTATGTCGGACTTAGTCCCGCGGGATTTGTAGCTTCCGCCGCCGATGTCAATTGTTCGGGAGAAATTGATATTATCGACGCCTTGCTGGTTGCCCAGTATTACGTTGGACTTGTTTCCGAATTCTCCTGCTCAAACGAGACACCGGGTCCGACACCGGCAACGGGAACATCGGGACCGACAAGTGAACCGGGGGAACTTCACACGGGAAATTCCACCTATTTTTACAGCCTCGGCGCACCTTACGGCGGGTGCGGATTACCTCAAGCTGAACTAGACTCACAGAATTTTGTCGCTGTGAATGTTCAGAATTCTCCCGGTGATTATACGACCTTTCATCCCCGGCCTATTGCAGAAGAATACGCGGACATACTCGGTTTTTTTGATAACGGCCATAATTGCGGACGCTGGGTCAGGGTTTATATTGATGATTACTGCAATGGTTCGAATGACGGCGCCATGAATAAGCCTTTTTGCAGAGACGGGCCCGGTTATGTGAGTGATCAGTACAATGGCGCGGTCCTGGACATGATCGTCGGCGACAGCTGCTATGACGGAAATGCCTGGTGCCGGGATGATCCGAATCATCTCGATTTAGCCTTTGATGCGTTGAATTTGTTTGAAAAAGACGGGGTCCCCGTGGGAGATATGTACCCGGATCATTATAACAACCGGCTCATCACCTGGCAATTTATCGAGGCGCCGAATTACTCGGGAGATATCCGGATCGGATTTATTTTAAGCGCCCAGATCTGGTGGCCTGCCATCGCCATTACCCACCTTAAAAACGGTATCCATGGCGTGGATTATTTTGATGGGGATGCCTGGGTAAAAGCGACAATGAATGGTGATTTAGGACAGTCATATATCATCGGTCCTACTGTTATCACCAATGGAGTTCCGGGAAGTGAGTATCGAATCCGCATCTACGATGTATCGGATCAATTGATTAATGACGGCCGGATCTACAATTTTTCTTTCCCCGAGAGTTGCGGTACAAACTGTTCACCAAGCTTTACCGAAGTGACCTATACGGTGGAATAAACGATATTAATTTTCACGTTATATTATCTATAAGCCGCTCTTTGCAGCGGCTTTTTTTATGCAATTATTATTTATAAGCGGAGCTCGTCAGGGTTTCATCCATACTGTAATACAATTGGGCGGTAGACGCGAGGGGAACTTCAATCCCGGTCTGGTCAAGTCTGTAGATGCCCGATATGTAATATAATCTGTCGTATATTTCATATGCTTCCCCTCCGTCAAAAGTATCAAGGTTCAGTCGTAATTGCGTATCGGAATTTATGTTGCTGATCTGACAAAGAAGACTTGCGCTCACATTAAGCACAGTTGATGTTTCAGGCCATGAAGTAAAACTTGCGGATAGATCATCCAATAAAAATAAATCTGACGATCCGGCCGCGGTTCCTGAAGCGATTGGTGTCTGTGCATGGACAATATGAAGAGAGACAAAGTCATTATCTTCCACATTCATCCGGTATTCCCAGGGAAGGGAAACATCGGTGAGGGTAATAGTGTCACCATCTTCGTTGATGTACTCAATAGTGGGACATGTGACGGGGAGTGTTGTATCAAACCGTTCAACTCTGTATATGATTGTGGGAATATAGTCGTCCCCGGTATCAGGGGGGAATGACTCGCCGCATGAAGATAATAGAAATAAAACGAGAATAATTGGAAAAAGGATATATTTTCTCATAAAAACCCCACATTAATAAAATATATCATTTACAGAGATAAATCAATTTTTAAAGGGATACTGTCTAAAAATATCAGTCCCATTTGAATATTTCCAGTATCCGGCAATACAATGATCCTCATAGGAGGTGTCAAATCTTTCAGTAAAATACGTGACCAAAGGTGTATAGTCACGGTTATTAAAAAAGAATACCGCTGTAAATCCTCCCCAGGTAAGCGGCAATTTATTTGCATAATCAAATATCTTCATCCAGACTTCCTTGTCATCGATAAACCTATCGACATAAACCGTGATAACCCGCCTGTTTTGGTCCTCCTCACGTTCTTCATAAAAACTATCTACCTTATAAAAAGTAATATACGGAGTTTTTTTATGAAAAAAATCTTCTTCACCGGAGATTTTTTGTGTATTTTGGGGAATAAAAAACAGGACAATCGCCACAAGAGAAAAAATAATGATATAAGCTAATATAGTGATACTTTTTTTCATATATATACTCATCGGAATATACATACCCTTGGTGAAGATATCAGCATGTTAAATAAAAGTCTATGGCTCCAGTGAATTAAATAATTCTTATTTTCAACATGAATATGCCTGCAAAGGGAGTTTTTTTCGTATCCGTGCATTCATAAAGCCATGAAAACGCCGTAAAATAGAGATACCGGGAGGAAATTCTTGATACATGACAGAATTTAAATTTTAAAATAAAAATTTATGTTTTTTCTTCACTTCTTCAAAAAAAATATGTAACTTATGGTATATTTATCTGTTTCAAATAAAAAGAGGAGAGGGGAGAACTGTTAATGATTAAAAAACAATTATTGGAAAAAATTTTGGGAACCGGAAAAATACGAAATCTGCGTCTCCGGTTCTTTCTTTTTGCGTGTCTTGCCCTGACACTTGGTATACTTACTCCGCATTTTATTTATGATTTTTTGCCTTTCAGCCCCAGGATCGCCGAATCTATTCTGTATCTTTTTAATATTAGTTTTGTCTTTACATTTATATGGTTTCATTGGCGGGATTTAAAGGAAATCAAGAAGGAGAATAAGAGAACAGAAGAACTGCTTTCCGATTCATTTAAGACCCTTGGTGTCGCCAACCGAAAAATCGACCTGATTTCCAATTTTGTCAATGCTTATAAGTTAGGGTATGAGGGAATGAGTAAAAGGGAGGTTATTTTCGCCCTCTTTAACCACCTCATGGTCTCGATTCTTGATTCTCCAATGGGAATTCTCCGGGTCATCGATAAAAACACAATGAGAACCGTAACTGAATGGAAATATGCCGATGTAAGCTCTTCGCTCTCCTTTTCCCTTCCCAATAGAAAAGTTATCGAAGATGAACTCATAAAAGAAAATGGTCATCAGATAAATTATTATAAAAGTGATGAAATTGATGGTTTTGACGCCATTTGTGTTCTTGGCTATATTGCTTCGGGACAGGCCCTTGTGGAGCGTGCATTTATCCGGACACTTTTGAACCAGATTTTACTCCTCATTCATGCATTTAATCTTATTTCCGTAAAGCAAACAATACAGAGGCCAAAACCCTTATTGCTCCCGAAACCATTGAAATAAACTTGTAAGTGCAATAACATGATGTGTCGATATTTTACATAATAAAAGACTACTTACTCCGTGAGGAGTCTTTTTGAAGCTGGAATTACATTGAGAATACAATTCCATATCCTCTCATCAAAGGTTGTTGCATGCAGATATATGATACGTTAGCACCACATTATAGTGAGATCTTCCCCTTGCCTTTCATTCGGATCAATTTTATTTCATCTTTTTCAATTCCTGCCGATTCAAGAATTCTCGATATCGGATGTGCCACCGGTGAGCTTGCTATTGAATTGGCAAAAAAAAATTATTCGGTGACAGGTATTGATAAAAATAAGACAATGATTTCCCTGGCAAAGATTAATGCAAAAAAAGAAAACGTAAGTACTAGTTTTTTTGCCATGGATATGCTTGCTCTATCGAGCCTTGATACCGGACCATATAATCTTGTTCTCTGTCTTGGAAATACATTACCCCATCTCGAATCCTATGCTGACGTCCGTACCTTTTTTACAAAGGTTTTTTCTTCCCTCGCCTCATCCGGATTGTTTATATTTCAGATTCTTAATTATGATAACATTATGTCGAAAAAAAAAATAACTTTTCCGATGAAAGAAACTGAAAATTTCATTTTTGAAAGAACCTATACGTTCCGGGAGGATGAAAAAATTGATTTTCAAATTTATTTAAAAGAAAAAAAAAATAATAATGAACTGGCGGAGACGACGTGTTTACTCCCCCTGTATAAAGATAAACTTATAACTATTCTTTTGCAGATCGGTTTCAGGCATATAGAGACTTTTTCCGATTACAACAGGGCTCCCGATTACCCGGCTGAATTCGCCACAATTTATGTGGCAAAGAAAAAGTAGATATCTGCGGTCACTTCTCTGTAATGATATAGATACTTATGAACCTGAAAGAGAAAATAAAAAGAAAGGCGATGACAATTCTTCTTCATTCCACATATGGAGTGACCTATGAAGAGTGGTGTCATTTAGTAAAAGAACAATTGATTGATAGTGATCTCTCTGTCATTCAAAAGGAAATATCCTCCCTCATCAGGAATCACTGGAAAGTTCAGTATCTGGATATAGAGGATAGAGGCAGGATTTATGTTCACCTTGATCTCCTGAAATAAAAAAGGGCTGTCCAAAGTACTTCACGGACAACCCTGATGAAAAACTTTGAGAAAGTATTCGAATTTAATTCATTTTTTTCCCAACAAGGGCACGGCCGTCTGAAAAATTGTATGCGCTATCGAAAAGAAAATCGATTACCACGTTATTTTTTTTATCAACATAACCATATTTGCCGCCCTTATAAAGGGTATTGTAATCACGGGCATAATCAATTTCATTATCAAACTCATAAGGCACAATGAATTCTCCTTTTTTATTGATGATGCCCCATTTTTCTCCATTAAAAACCGGGGCAAATCCCCCGGAGAACTGTCTCGCCACATAAAATTGATAAGGAATTACAAGCTCCCCTTGTTTATTAATAAAACCGTTATCATCCCTGTACGCATGAACCCGCTTTCCTACCTGGGCAAGGCCGTCACTAAAGGAATATGCATTATCAAACTGATATGGAATCACCAGTTCCCCTTGTTCGTTGCAATATCCCCATTGATAAATCTGCTTGTTATGATCCCATTCAATAAACTGCCCCACCGGAGCAAGGCCTTCTGAAAATTGAAGGGCTTTGTCAAAAGTAAAATCGATGACTGTCTCACCCCTGGTATTTATAAAACCCCATTTACCATTTTGCACAGGAGCAAGCCCCCCGGAAAAACCCAGGGCTTTTGAGAAGGACGGCTCAATAACGATGTCCCCGGTTGTATCGATAAAACCCCATCCCTTATCATAAAAATGCACCGGGGCAAGGCCCTCTGAAAAGAAACCACCTTCGGCATTTTCCAGCGTAATCACCAGATTTCCATCAACATCAATATACCCCCCGGTATTTCCATCCCGGACAAAGGCGAATCCTTCATGAAAATCCGATGCCTTTTTATAGCGATACGGAATCACCAGTTTGCCGCTGGAATTGATATACCCGTAATGAAAAACCGGGGCGGGCATGGAGGTAGTGACGCAGGAAGTGACAAGAATAAGTATAATAAATGAAGGGATGATGCAATGGCAACTTTTCATTTTTATTCTCCTTTGTTTATAAAGATTGATGAAAATGTTATCTGTAATCTCGGTGGATTTTCATAATTATTATGAACGTTTCTTTTCCAATTGTTTTTTTAATTCTTTGATGATTTCATCTTTCTCATCAATTACTTTATCTTTCTTCTCTATCTGTCTTTCCAGATCCTGCAACTCTTCCAGGATCTCATCTTCAATGTCCATTTTTTTTCTTACCTCCGGTGCTGTATTGTTCTCCAAGGTATCGCCTGAAACGCATGATATCTGTTGCAAATTTAGCTTTTTGTATTTCTATAAGGAGTTGTTTATAGCCATCTGCCGTTTTTATCCTGGCTGAAAAGTCAAGACGATATACGGTGAGAGAATGCTGCTCCAAAAGTGCGGTATTTTCCCGGGGAAGAAAATCAAGGGATTCTATTTCCTCACCAATTATTGTCGATAACAGGAGAATTGCACTCGTCTTGTCTTCCATTAAAAATTTGAATACTGTGTCATAAATAGGATTGGCTATTTGCATGATTCTCCCTTTCTTATTTTATGATACCTCATAAAATAAGATATTTCAAGTAACCCTTTGAGATGCATAATAGAGTGATTACAGGAAGATTATAAACGTTCAAATTTATATTGATGAATTTCCCCCGCCATTCTATCCTCTCTCCGATAATCTCCGGTAATTATCCCGTACGACAATTGAGGATGTCCTGCAACCCCAAACAAGCCTGGCCAATAACATCCATCTGATATAATTGGAGTTATTTGCCAGGCTAAATTGTCGAGGGATGGTCCTTCCCTAACCGGTTTTCACATATCGCCAAAGCCTTGCGGAAAAGTGACTCTGCTTCTTCATACTTCCCCAGAGCCTGGAGCAATAACGCCAGGTTGTTTAAACTCGTTATTATAATAGGATTCAAACACATTTCTCGGGTAGGAATTCCCAATCAGGTAGAACCTCTTGACAAGAATATTAAAAACCAATCATCCGCACTAATTTTCACTAATAGTATAAGGATTTTGAACGTAATTCGGGATAGACTTTGTCAATTCCCTGGAAGAATTTGTTGAATAATTTTCTTACGGATTTTTGACCAGGATGTTTCAGCAAAATAGCCCAAAATTTACGAGAATATCCACTAATCAAATTATTTATTCAATATATTAGTGCATATTAGTGAGGATTTGTGGCTAAAAAAATCTGATTGGAAAATCGCACCCCATTTCTCATTCTTATTTGACATCTATACATAAAAAGGTTAATATAAAATAGTTAACAACAATTATTGGAGAAAAATAATGCCGGAG
>JAFGRV010000163.1 GCA_016934975.1 Spirochaetales bacterium
ATGACCCTGACGACGACAAGAACCATAGGAAAGGAAACTGAAAAACAGGCTGTTGATCAGATGGCCAATCGTTAAAATAATTTTTAATTGTATTTTTTTTTACTAATTTTCCTTGTGATTTTCTCACTTTTAAGGGGGTAATAAAATTGCATCAGATATTCCGGTGAACTGTCTGCCTCAATTGGCTAAAAATGGGGGGATTTTTAAATATAGCTTATGCAAATAAAAATAAATTATGAAGAAAAGTATCAAAAACTTAGTGATTATTATTTTAATCGTTTTAATAGTGCTCTTAGCTTTTTTACTGTATCTCGGACATTTATACCATGACGGCACGGAAAGGATACATGAAAGTCAAATCATCCCTGAATTTATTACTGAACCGGAAATAATAGAAAAAAGAGAAGCCGATTGGCCTTCATGGCGGGGACCTGATTGTAACGGAAAAAGCAATACAAAAAATATTAAGAAAGATTGGACATCCGGACTTAAAAAAGTATGGGAAGTAGATTATCTTTGCCAGGGTAAGCGTTCTGTAACCTGGTCTGCTCCGGTGATAAAAGGGAATAGACTTGTCGTTATGGGTAGAGATAATAAAAATGATCTTGTATTCTGTCTCAATGCTGATAATGGGGAATTAATATGGAATAATTTTTATGCAGGAAAAGTGAAAAACTATCATCATGGTATTGGACCACGGGCAACCCCTTTTATAGATGAAGACCGGGTATATACGTTCGGACGTAGCGGCGATCTTGCATGCTGGCAGCTTTTGGATGGTAAATTACTCTGGAAAAAAAATATTTATGAGAATGGCGGTGATAGCCCGATGTATGGAGATTCATCATCACCGATTGTTTATAATAATGAAGTAATTGTCCAGGGGGGGGGTGTATCAATAGCTTCGGCATATAATAAGATGACCGGAGAATTATTATGGAAAGCTGAAGAAGGAATTACAGGTTATGCATCACCGGTAATTTTAAAAAATACAAATGAATTAAGTCTTTTAATTTTTTATGGTAACGGTATTGCCAGGTTAAATCCCGAAGATGGTAAAACAATATGGTCTGTACCGTGGAAAACGTTTAATAATAATAATGCATGTACACCCGTCGCCGAAGGTAATTATATTTTTATTACTTCATTATATTTGGGTTGTCAGATGCTAAAGACGAAGGGTAAAGAAGTCGAAATTTTATGGACAAATAAAACAATAGCTTCCTTTCATTCCGATGCTATTATTCATAATGGATACATTTATACTTATACAGGAGAAAGCTCTCAGAATAGAGGAGACTTTAAATGTGTTGAACTTGAAACAGGTAAGGAGGTGTGGAGTACGGGAAAAGCAGGATGGGGAACCGTTGTATTTGTTGATGGATATTTATTATGCATGGATATTAAGGGTAATTTATATTTAATAGAACCATCTCCCGATGAATTTAGAATTGTTACGGAGTTTAAGAATTCTCTTGGCAAAATTAAGACCCCGGCATGGACAATACCTGTTATAGCGAATGGAAAAATGTATATTCGCTATTTACATAATCTTGTCTGTTACGATCTGACATAAAGGATAAACAAAAGAGTTGTTAGTGTCTATCGTGTTCTAATCATTATTTAATATTAATGTCTTGACATTTAATATAATTATTGCTATTATCCCCTGTCTTCAAGTAGATTATAGATAGACTGAAAATAATATAATATGGCAGATTGTCTTAGAGGGCAGCAAAGTATTAAAGGATTAGTGAAAGACGACTAATTGTCATTATGCAGTCTTCAGCTTCGTTGAATCCAAATATATTTTTAAAATAAGGTATATTTTAACTTCGTTGAAGTCAAATTTGGAATACATATGCCTTAATATAGAAGAGTATACATTTTAGAAATTTAATTAAAATAAGGAGAATAGTCTAAATATGGAAAAGAAAACGAATAAGGGTGGATCAGTAAAGATGTCGCCTTTAGAGCCAAATCAATCACTGGATATTCCTGATGGTGAATATTTGCATTATGTAAATTATGTTGATGAAAAAAAGCATGCGGATTTTTATCTGGTGACTAAGAGAGAAAAAAATGATAAAGGTGATTTATTATATCGTGTACATTTTGATATTATCAATGTTTTAGACAACAAAAAACTACCGACAAAATATACCGATTGGGCAGCATTTCTTGTAATTGATCCGCGGATTGGTTCGGTTATCGAATCCGGCGGGACTTTATTGCCAAATGATATGAAGAATTGGATTAGAATCGCCGGGCTTACTTCCTGGCAGTATAAAATGAACAATGATCATACATTAGTTAATTTTAATTATAAGAAATCAGAAAAAAATAAAATAATTGAGAAGAATTTTAAAATTAAGACCACCCCGAAGGTTCCCACAGGGGGCTTATGGATGTCTATGTTCTTTATATATAGAATGTTGAATATTCAGGATGGAAGATATATGCACCTTGTAAATCCTTTTTTCTTTGAAAATAGTACCTGGCCTTTTGAGCTCAGATCTATGAAACAGGAAACTGTAAAAACTAAAGCAGGTAGTTTCGATTGTACAAAATATATTGCCTGCCGCGGTCGAATGTTTCCAATGAGTATTTTCAAAAAAGATTTTGTGCCGGTACCGAATTTACCTTACTGGGTTGAGAATTCAGAGAGAAGGTTAGTTATAAAAGAAAGCACAATGGCGGGTAATTCAGGTGATTATGTGCTTGAAGATATTTCTAGAAAATAAAGCTATTTAAAAATAAAGAATTGATATTTACTTACTATTTATGCCGGAAATTATGTTGAGGTTATACCTTAGTATAGTTTTAAACCATCATAAATTATGATAATGCGGGGGAAAAAATTGTTAACGAAAGTTATGAGATATTGTATCGGATTGTGAATTCCACACTCTAATATTACCTTAGTATTTGTACTACATTTTTTGTCGGGAAGATAAAAAAATCAAGATCGTATTGAGAATGCTCTATACTTGGGTTATAATAAATACAATGGAAGGCCGCATGTCTAAAAATTATATACATGTGTTTTGCGATTCCACCAAAGCATATGGTTTCTGAAGCAATTGGGACTTAACAATATAAACCCGAGTAAGAAAGATGTTTAGTTATTTCCCCAATTGATGAAAATAGTAATGGGGAAGTCTTTGTTATAACTAAAATCGTATTTTAGTGAAGCCGGAATATTTACTATAACCGGAATGGTACCTCCTGATATTAAAAATCAGGAAATTAAAAAAATTGTCAGCATAATTGGCTGAAAATGAAGAAATAATACGTTAATATATAAATAATCAAGTAAGATTTCTTTATATATTAAAGGCTCCTATGGGGCTATTAATACACCCACTTATGATGGGAATAATTGAATAAATTAGGAAAGAAAAATGAAAGATATTGATCCATTAGATATTGCAGTAATTGGAATGAGTTGTTATTTCCCTGAAGCTGATAATATCGAACAATTTTGGAACAATCTGAAAAATGGGATTTGTTCGGTAAAATTTTATTCTCAGCAGGAATTATTAGAACGCGGAGTTAATAAAAATTTTTTAAATCATCCGGATTATGTAAAAGCTTCTCCCTATTTTTCCAGAGCAAGATTGTTTGACGCAGGTTTTTTTAAAATTAATCCCGGTGAAGCTAATATTCTGGATCCCCAGCGTAGATTGTTTTTTGAGAATTGCTACCATGCTCTGGAGGATGGTGGATATGTGCCGGAAAAATATTCCGGGAAAATTGGCGTTTTTGGTAGTACCGGGATAAATTTTTATGGTTTGGACCTCATAGCGAATAAAGAATTACTCAATACGGTGAGCCCTTTGCAGATAATTACCAGCAATGAGAAAGATGGTCTCCCTACACAAGCATCCTACCTTTTAGATCTTACCGGGCCCAGTGTTAATGTCAATTGTACCTGTTCATCTACTCTTGTTGCCATCCATCTCGCCAGGCAGTCATTACTTCTGGGAGATTCGGATATGGTTTTAGCCGGAGGAAGTACAGTAATTCTTCCTGAAAATGAGGGATATTTCTACGAACGTGATGGGATCCTGTCCAAGGATGGATACTGCAGGGCATTTGATGATGATTCAAGCGGCACATTATGGGGCAGCGGCACCGGAGTTGTTCTTTTGAAAAGATTGAGTGATGCGGTTCAAGATGGAGATAACATCAGGGCGATCATTAAAGGATCGGCGATTAATAATGACGGTTCAAAAAAAGTCGGCTATACTGCACCGAGCCTTGAAGGACAATCAGAAGTGATTGTACAGGCATATGCGTCTTCCGGAATTTCTCCGGAAACAGTCAGTTATATTGAGGCTCATGGAACAGGTACAAAAATTGGTGATCCCATAGAAGTCAAAGCATTAACAAAAGCATTCAGAGAATATACTGATGCGAAAAATTTCTGTGGATTAGGGTCGGTAAAAACCAACTTTGGTCATTTGGGAGCATCGGCGGGAATAGCAAGTTTTATAAAAGCTGTTTTAGCATTAGATAATAAACAAATACCTCCCAGTCTTCATTTTAAGACACCAAATAAAAGTATAGATTTTGAAAACTCACCTTTCTATGTCAATACCGAGCTTAAGGATATGAAAAACCAAAAATCTCCTTTAAGATTTGGGGTCAGTTCTTTGGGAGTCGGCGGGACTAATGCTCATATCATACTTGAAGAAGTTGCAAAGGAATTTAAGGAAAGTATCACGAAGGAAAGTAAAGATTCTGTTATTATCTTATCAGCAAGAAATGAGAAACAATTAAATGCAAGCAAAATGAATCTTGTTCATTTTCTGGAAAATAACAAAGATATTTCTCTCAGGAATTTATCTTTTACTTTGCAGAATGGCAGACGGAATTTTAAAAATAAAATGGCGGTAACGGCTGCAACGGTAGAAGAAGCTATAAAAAAATTAAAAAGTGATAATTCAGCCGGGATTATCACTGAGTCCGATTATCCGGAAAAAATATCCGCTGCGGATAATGAAATAAAAAATAAATTGGTTAAATGGTTTAAAGATGAAGATGTTGACTGGTACACTCTTTATAAAGATGAAAAACCCAGAAGAATAAGTCTGCCTGCCTATCCTTTTGAAGAAAGCACTTATTGGATAGAATCAAACAGGACCGATTCTATAGCTACCGAGGAAGATGATACCCTGGCTCATAGAACGGATAATATGGCGGATTGGCTTTATTATCAAAGCTGGAAACAAACGAGTCTTCCGCCGGCATTCTCCGGAAACACGGGAGATAAAAAGAACTATATTGTATTTGTCGATACAGATAAATTGGGTTCTGATGTCGGTCAAAAATTAGAATCTATGGGAGATAAAGTCATATATGTTTATCCGGGTAAGAAGTATGGCAAGAAAGAAAATCATTCTTATGAAATAAACCCGGAAGATCCCGAATCATTTCAGAGTTTAATTAAAGATTTAATTGGAAATAATCTCGTCCCCGATTCTATTTTACATTTTTATGGCTTAAATGGGGGGTCAAAAAATAATGTTTTATCACAGGTGAAATCGGTTTTTTCATTCCAAAAATACGGATTAGTTTTTTTAACAAACCTGGTTAAAACAATAGTTTCCAATAAGATTGTAAAAAAAATCGACCTTATATCCGTGGTAAATAATGTATATAATATTCAGGGGAATGAAGATATATTTGCCGAGAAATCAACCATACCGAGTGCTTTAAAGGTAATTCAGCAGGAATATCCCAATTTTACCAGCCGGGTAATTGAAATAAATTCTCATTTCTTAAAGAATCCGAATCGGACAACACTCATGGTAAATGAACTGTTGTCAAAGAACACGGATATAATCTGTTCTTATCGTGGAAATATGAGGTGGGTACTTGGATATAATAAAATTGTCATTGAAGCAGAAAATGAGAAAAAATCAGTTTTTAAAAAGAATGGTGTATATTTTATCTTTGGCGGAACAACTGGTGGGATACCGTTTATTTATGAATATATAAATAAGACATATGACGCGAAGTTGATTCTTCTGGATGATTTTTACCTTCCCCCGGAAAAAGAGTGGGATAAATGGCTGGAAGAAAATGGTGCTAATGAATACAACTCCTTAAGGATCAAGACGGTAAAAAAATTAAAATCCTTTGGCGTTGAATTTATAGATGGTGTCGATATTTTATCCGTCGCCGGCAAGGTCAAAGCGGAAAAGAAGATAAAAGAGTTTGAGAAAAAATATGGTAAGATTAATGGAATCATTCATGCTGCCGGAGGGTATGCGGCCGGACGGATAGCTCCTCTTAGTGAATCATATGATATCCTTAATAATCAATTAGGGATGTATAACCTGGCATCCATCGGGGCTTCATTAATAATAATCAATGATATATTTAAAAACAGGGATCTGGATTTCAGATATTTGTGGGCTTCTTTAAGCACGGTATTGGCAGGACCGGCATTTTTAACCTATGCTGCTTCTGATTCCGTTGCAATTACCGCGGCTTTACGTGCAAACAGCTATCTAAAGCAACCATGGGGTGTCATCTGCTGGGATTCTCTTGAGTCCGAATGGTTTGAAGATCTTGTGGAAGAGAGAATGAAGATTGCGTATGATGTGACCCATGATAGGATTGCCGATGGTTTAATAACAACAGATGAAGCTAATAAATGCCTGGAAATATTATCCGGGGTGAATGCACAATTCAATCCAATTATTACTTCATGTTCGGATTTGTATAAGCGTTATAATATCTGGATTAAAAGAGATTATGCATTAAGAACAAAAAAAGGTACACATAACGCAGTATCAAAATCGAGACCAAACCTAACAATTCCCTATGAACCGCCGCAAACTGAACTGGAAAAATCAATTATTGATATTATGGAACAACTGTTAAATATTAAAGGTATAGGACGGAACGATAATTTTTTTGAATTAGGCGGTAATTCTCTTATAGGTATTCAATATGCCTCTAAAATCCGGGAAATAAGTAAAGTTGATTTGGGAATGGACAAAATTTATGAATATCAAAGTGCTGCAAATATTGCTGAATTCATTGAAAAGGGAAGTAATGAGTGATATTGATTAGTAGGTGAAGATGAAAAGTGATCAGTTAATTAAAAGATATAACTCAAGTTCAAGAAATAAAATCCGCATGTTTATCTTCCCCTTTGCCGGTGGCAGGGCATCGGCTTTTAAGAAATGGGAAGAATTTCTCGCACCGGAAATTGAGATATGCCCTTTGCAATTACCCGGAAGAGAGGAGAGATATTATGAAACCCTCTATCAGCATGTAGATGAATTAATGGGGGAAATGAAAAATGCAATTGTGGATTATATCGATCTCCCCTATGTATTTTTTGGTCATAGTATGGGAGCTTATTTATGTTATGAAGCTTGCCGTGTTATTGAAGATATGGATTTCCCATTACCGATGCATGTTTTTTTAACAGGAGCCAGCCCGAAAATAAAAAAAATTGATGACAGTATAAAAAATGACATTGATGATGAAACCCTGTTATCCGATTTAAAGAAATTTGACGGTATTCCTGCCGAAGTTTTAGAAGATGATACTTTATTAAAAATGTTTCTAAAGATCATTCGCGCCGATTTATCGATTTTAAAATCTACGTTTAAAGGAAGTGATTATAAATTCAGCATGCCTATATCAGTGTTTGGCGGAGACTCCGATTATTATGTGAATCCGGATGAGCTAAAAGGCTGGGATAATTTTACAAAAGCGTATTACAGTCTTTTTATTTTACCGGGAGGACATTTTTTTATATTTAAAGAGAACGAAAAACTGCTTTCTCACATTAATAGAGAATTGAAATATTTAGCTTTTCAAAATAAATAATGACGGAGCGATTAAATTATGGATATTGAAAACCGGGGAATTATTTTAAATAACATAAACTCAATTATCGAAGAAAAAGCCGGAATGAAATTTGAGACCCAATCTAATTTTCTAGATTTAGGCGGGAATTCAATTGTGGCAGCCCAGATAATCGGTGAAATAAATCAGATTTATGGTGTTGATTTGCAGGTAAGTGCCATGCTGGATGCGGTAAACATCGGCGGTTTTATTGATACCGCCATCGAGGAAGTGCTTACTAATGGAACTCTTGATACTGATGATGCATTAAATAAAAATCGTGATACGGATGAGAAAGATAATAAATGGCCATTGACATCCGACCAGGAAAGAATTTGGTTTTTAGACAAAATAAATCCTAAAAATCCCGCTTTTAATATATATGTTGCTTTGAGAATTAAAGGAAAATTTAATTATGAAATTTTGAATCAAAGTGTCAATTACCTTTTAAGCCGGCATAAACTATTAAGAGCCAGATTTGTAATGGAAGAGGGCAGGATTTACCAGATAGTGGAGGCATTGGAAAATATTGTCGTTCCTGTTGAAGATATAAACGAGGCTGAAATTAATGAAAAGTTAATGAATGAAGCATCAATTGGAATGGATATCTTAAAAGGAAATCTTATTAAAACAAAAGTATTTCAACTTAATGAGAATGACAGAATCCTGTTTATGAATATTCATCATATTATCAGTGATGCATGGTCACTTGGCATTCTGATGGATGATCTTATGAAAAAGTATTCCATGATTGCATCGGGATACGATGGGGAAATTGACAAACTTACATATGATTATCTGGATTTTATACATCATCAGGCCGGTATATTGGAAAAAAATAAGAAAAATCAGGTTGATTTCTGGAAAGATAATTTAAAGGATGTTCCTACTCAGATAAATTTACCCTATGATCTGAAAAGGCCGGAGGTATTAACCTACCGGGCCGGGCATATCCGGTTTGAATTAAAAAGCGAATTAGTGGATTTATTAAAAACTATTACTAAGGAATATAAAGTTACTATTTTTAATTTTCTCTATTCGTCATTTACCGCCTTGCTTTATAAAATCTCCAATCAAAAAGAGTTTTTAATCGGGTGCCCTATTGCTAACAGGAAACTTTCCGATTTCAATAAAATAGTCGGATTCTTTACAAATACCCTGGTCATGAAAAATAAGTTTTCTCCCGACCTCAGCTTTACGGAAGAGATGAAACAGAATCATGAAACCAGTAATAATGCGTTCAGTAACTCAGACGTACCTTTTATAGATATTGTTAAAAATGTTTCAGACACACGTGAATATAATTATAATCCGCTTTTTCAGATTATGTTCAGCTTGCTGCAAAGCGCTGAATTCCCGGTTACAGAAGAAACCACTATTGAGTATGTTGATTTATTTTCCGGTTATTCAGACTATGATATATTTTTAACTATGGAGGTAGGTGCTCATAGTATAAAAGGTTCATTTAATTATTCGAAGGATGTTTTTCTTGATGATACCGCACAATCAATTATATCGGGATTTGTTACTATTATTGAACAGATTATAAAAAAACCGGATATTCTCATAGATGAATTGGCTATTACCGATGATTTACAAAAAATCGTTGAAAATTTTAATATACGAAACCATAAACAACAGATTGTTATTTCTTCTACTTTTTCTGATCAGCCTATAAAAGATATCGTATCATTCTGGATGAATAAGCTTGACCTCCCTTCTTCTGTTCTTCTGGCTGATTACAACACTGTATTTAATCAGTTACTGGATACTCAACAATTAATGATGAAAAATAATGACGGAGTAAATATTATTCTCGTAAGATTGGAAGATTGGGTCCGGTATAAAAGTGGTGAAAAAAAAGAAGAAATAGTGAGTATTTGCGATCAATTTATCAGTTCTTTGGAGAAGGCTATTAATAGTTTTTCTGTTCCTGTCATACTCAGTGTTCTCCCCTCAAGTAAAAATTCACCTTTAATTGCAGATGATGTTG
Organism: Spirochaetales bacterium; assembly: GCA_016934975.1. Taxonomy (GTDB): domain Bacteria; phylum Spirochaetota; class Spirochaetia; order SZUA-6; family JAFGRV01; genus JAFGRV01. The sequence goes on from JAFGRV010000163.1 coordinate 9,869, forward strand.
TTGAATCTCTGACTGATAAAATAATAACTACTTTTGAACATAATAATAAAATACATATTTTAAAAACAGAAGAAATATATTCTCATTACCCGATGGATGATATTTTTGATGAGGTAACGGATAAGCAAGGGCACATGCCTTTTACCGTTGATTTCTATAAAGCCCTGAGTACAGCAATTGCCAGAAAAATATATGGGATAAAAAAACAACCCTTTAAAGTGATTATCCTGGATTGTGATAACACTTTATGGAAAGGCGTTGTTGCAGAAGATGGTATTGAAAATATTGAAATTGATCCTCCCAGAGTTCTATTTCAAAAATTAATGGTAGAACAGCAGCAAAAGGGGATGTTGTTATGTCTTGTAAGCAAGAATGAAGAATCGGATGTTTTAAAAGTATTTCAGGAAAAAACCGGAATGATTTTAAAAGAAAATCATATAGTTCGAATAAAAGCAAATTGGCAGCCGAAATCTCACAATATAAAAGAGATCGCCAGTGAATTAAATCTGGGTCTGGATAGTATTATTTTTGTTGATGATAATCCCGTCGAATGTGCGGAAGTGTCCGGTGCTCTTCCTCAAGTGCTTACCATACCTTTTCCCGTTGATCCGGAAGGCATTAACGACTTGATAATACATGGCTGGTTCTGGGATCATCTGACAATAAGTGAAACAGATAAAAACCGTACCGCAATGTATAAAGAAGAGATGACACGTAAAAATGAAATTGCAAAACATATAACCTTTGAGGAATTTTACAATTCTCTTCAGTTGGAAATTGATATACAGGATATTAAAGAGGAAGATATTCAAAGAGTGAGTCAATTAACTATTAGAACAAATCAGTTTAATACGACAAAAATCGTAAGAACAGAGAATGATATTTCTCAATTTCTTTCGGATGAGAAGAATAAATGTCTTGCCGTAAGTGTCAGCGACCGCTTCGGCTCATATGGATTAGTCGGGGCTGTGTTTTGCACCCTTTCGGAAAAAGAATTAAAAGTCGATTCTTTAATTCTCAGTTGCAGAACTTTGGGAAAAGGTGTTGAGCATAGAATGCTTAATAAAATTTCTGAAATCGCCATTCAACATAATGTGGATCAGATTCTCATTCCCTTTTATACCACGGACCGAAACAGACCGGTCTTAAATTTCCTTACCGGTATAGAATGTCAAAACAAAGAGAAGCTGGAGAACGGGGACCTCTTTTATTATTCGGCAAAGCAGATGATTGATTTGAAGTTTGATCCTTCGGCTAATGATAAAGTCGGGGAACAGGAAGAAAAAAAGGAAATTATTTATAAAAGTAAGAGACGGGTTGATAATAAGATATTACTGGAAATAGTAAATAAATACAGTCAAATTAAAAATATTAATATAAATTCATCAACGTTAAAACGATTTAAGAATTCCAATGCAAAACCTGAAAATGAGGTTCAGGAAAAAATTATTTCACTCGCAAAGGAAGTCTTACATATTGAAGATATTGGGATTGATGTTAATTTTTTTGAATTAGGGGGGTATTCAATTCAGTTGGTTCAACTTCTAAGTGTTATTCAAAAAGAATTTGAATGTACTATTGAAATAACAGATTTGTTTCAATATACAAATATTCGAAAATTAGCCGACTATTTAACACATGGAGAATCTGACAGGAAATTAAAAGAAACGAAGAAAAGGGGAGAGATGCAGAGACAGAGGTTGCTCAATTTAAAAAGGAAGTAACGTGCTCGTCTCTTTTTATGTTTTTAATTCCATGATTACTGGCAGCTGGTTAAGCTTGAAAGGTTGATTGCAAATTAAGCGAAAACTTCTTTGGCTCTATGACAGGTGTCCGGAAGAAGTATTACTTAAAAGCAGATTTGGCACAATATACCCGGAAGGTGGGTGTGGTGTAGCTGTGCCCTTGAAAATGAACCATAACTGGCATCAGGCAAAATAGTAGAGGGTATGGATTTATTAGACTATACAATCGGGACCGCCCCGGCGTCATATTGTTCAAATAAGAATTAAATCAAATGAAATTGCCCTAAAGTCTATTGATTCAAGGCAATGATATTTGAATTTCATGTTAATTTTAAAGAGGATGTATATTCTATGAAAAAGAATAAAAGCGAAAACAAATCAAAAGACATTTCAAGTCATTCACCCAAGGGGAAACGTTTGGAATTGAAGGGATTAAGCTTAAAAGAATGTGTGCAATGGGATTTGAAAAAGCTTATAAGTACGATGCTTGGGATTTCACGGGAAAATATAAATTTGGATACTAATCTATCCGAGCTTGGTTTTGATTCGATTAAATTGGTGGAATTTGCTAAAGTTTTAAGCAATGATTTTATATTGGAAATCACCCCTTCTATTTTTTTTGGATATTCCACTCTTGAAAAATTAAGTGACTATTTTGTCGTGGAACATCTAAAAGCAATGGAAGAGTTTTACAAGGAAAATCTTGTGGATGAGAAGATTGATGAGGAGATTTCCGAACCTGAACAGGATAAAAAGATCATTCATGAAAAACAAAATCAAAAAAGAACAGGATCTGCGGCTAAAAGTAATTTTAATAAAGATTTAGAACCGATTGCAATAATAGGAATGAGCGGCCGGTTTCCGAATGCCTATAATATTGATGAAATGTGGAGGATTATTGTTGAAGGAAGAGATGTTGTAAGAGAAATTCCGGCAGATCGATTTGACTGGAAGTTATTTTACGATGAATCCGGCAATACTCCCGGGAAAACCAATTCAAGATGGCTCGGGTACATTCCAGGAGTCAGTGAATTTGACCACCGTTTCTTTCAGATTTCACCCCGGGAAGCGGAAGGAATGGATCCGAGACAGCGTCTTTTACTTCAGGAATCCTGGAAAGCATTGGAAGATGCCGGATATGGGCAGAAACAGATCAAGAACAAACATATAGGTATGTTTGTTGGGGTAGATCAGATTGATTACCGGCTTGGCAGCAATTTTGATGAAAATATTACATCCAATAATAACGCAATTTTAGCGGCACGATTATCGTATTTTTTAAATCTTTTCGGCCCCAGTATGGCAATAAATACGACCTGTTCATCCGGATTGGTCGCTGCGCATCAGGCGATTCTTAATTTACATCAAAGAGAATGTGATACGGCAATTGCTGCCGGTGTTAATCTGATATTTACTCCGGAAGCATATATAAGAAGAACCCGGATGGGGATGCTGTCTCCCGACGGCAAATGCTTTGCCTTTGATATGCGGGCAAATGGAATTGTTCCCGGGGAAGCGATAGTTGCAATTGTCCTTAAACGATTATCCCAGGCGGAAGCAGACAAAGATGCAATTTATGCCACCATCGAGGGAAGCTATATAAACTACGATGGTAAAACAAATGGTATCACAGCACCAAGCGGGATTTCCCAATCCAAACTTCTTAAATCATTATATGAAAAATATCAGTTGAATCCCGAAGATATAGAATACATTATTCCACATGGAACAGGGACGCGATTGGGTGATTCTGTTGAAATTAATGGGTTATATGATGCTTTTAAACATTATACAAAAAAGCAAAACTTTTGCGCACTCACTTCTACGAAAACCAATTTCGGTCATACCTTTGCCGCTTCCGGCTTGTTAAGTCTGGTAAGCCTTGTACAAGCCTTTTGTCATGAAACAATTCCAGCAAGTCTGCACTGTGAAAAGGAGAATGATTATATTCATTGGGCCGAAAGCCCGTTTTATGTAAATAAGCAGAATAAAAAATGGCCGCAAAGTCTGGAAAAAAAACGGATGGGTGCGGTGAGTTCCTTTGGTATTAGCGGGACCAATGCACATATGGTGCTAAAAGACTATATAAAAAAGGAAGTTGCCTATATTTCAATGGGTTATTTCCCCTATGTTTTGTTAGTATTTTCCGCAAAGAGTTATGATAGTCTTAATGAAAAAATAACGGATATGATAGAATTCCTGGAAAAGAATGATTTTACGAAACAGAATCTCCTGGAAATCAGCTACACATTATTGGAAGGCCGGCAGCATTTCAACTATCGTTGTGCGATTGTTGTTCGGGATATTCAGGATGCCGTTTATCTATTAAAGCAGGCAGGAAATAAAGAAAGAACACCCAATTTATTTCAAGGAAATGTTTCTCGTGATTTTATCGGACTGGATGCGATAAAAGACCTCATTAAAAAACAAGGTGAAGCATTACAGGAGAAGAATGCGTCTAAATATAAGGAAAACCTTTATGTTTTAGCTGATTTTTATTGCCAGGGTTATGATCTCCACTGGGATGATCTCTATGGTGATAAAAAACCACACACGATTCATTTACCCACTTATCCTTTTGAAAAAAATCATTTTGGAATAGAAGAAATGACCCTTCAGAAAAAAAAGGGATTAAGCCCTGTTTTTTCAAATTCAATGCATCCGTTAGTTCACCAAAATACTTCAATTTTTTCCGAACAGCGATTTACCTCATTTTTCACCGGCTCGGAGATTTTCCTGAAAGATTATATTATAAGCGGGCAGAGAATCCTTCCCGCTCTTATTTACCTGGAAATGGCAAGAGTTGCCATACATTCGGGATTGGGATTATTAGATGATATAGAGGAGATAGGATTAAAACTCAGCGATGTTGTCTGGTCTTCTCCCGTAGTTTTAGGTGAACAGGGGAAAGAGGTTCATATTGGTCTTTCTCTGGAAACGAATAAAGATATTATTTTTGAGATCTATGGAAATCCTCAGGAACCGGATGTGAAACCGGTTATATATAATCAGGGTCATGCTCACCTGACGAAGATAGAAAAAATCTCGAAACTGGATATAGACGTTTTAAAGTCTGAATTGAACAGTAAAAGTATCAGTTTATTTCAATACTATGAAAACAGGAAAACCGAGGGAAACCAATATGCCCCGGGATTTCAGGGAATAGATCTTATATATTCGGGACCGCGGAAGGCGCTGGCAAAATTAACATTGCCTTTAAAGGCTTTTGAGTGCACTGATCAGTTTTGTATGCATCCGGCTATACTTGATGCTGCTCTCCATGCCGCAGGATTAATGGTCGTCGCCGGAGATCAAAAAAATAAAAAACACATGGAAGATTATTTACCGGTTCTGCCTTTTGCCCTGGAGGAACTGGAAATATTTAAAAGCTGCAGTTCTTCCATGTGGGCATTAATTAAACATCGTGACACAAGCATTACATCGCATAAAATGCACACGGTTAATATTAAGTTATGCGATGAAAACGGAAATGTATGTGTCCGTATGAATGGCTTTTCCTTTCTTATAGCCGATAGAGATATATCTTTTGATCATAAACCGGAAATCAAACAAGAAGAAAACAAAAGGAAACGGCAAACGACAGTTCAAAGCAACGATGTGACGGACCAGATGATTGAAGATCATGTGAAATCTATTCTTCAGGAAAATATTGCGGAAATATTAAAGATGGAATCCGGAGAAATTCATGATGATTTGAGTTTCACTGAATACGGTCTTGATTCTATAATGGGAAGATCCCTCATAAAGTTAATTGATGAGCAATATGATATAACATTAGATAATACAATACTGGTAAATTATAACAACATAAACGAATTGTGTCAGCAAATCATTAAAGAGCATAAAGATGCTTTGATTTCTTTGTTGGCAGGAAATAAGAGTGTACGGGATGAGGCTGATATAAAACTAAATCCTCCTGAACAAGATGAAATTTATATCTTTCCTGTCATTAAAAGTAAAATACAAAGAGACGGCAGTCAATTAGATGATTTAAAATTCTCTCTTGATGGTAAAGTAAAAAAAGCATCTCTTGCTTATTCTTTTATGCAGCATGATCCTGTTGCAATTATCGGGATAAGCGGACGCTTTGCCAAGGCAGAGACCCTGGATGAGTTATGGAAACATCTGGCCAATGGTGATGATTTAATAGAAACCGTTACACGGTGGGATCTTTCTTCATATTATCCACAGTCTGCAAAATACTGTAATTACGGGAGTTTCATAGATAATATTGATCAATTTGATCACATGTTTTTTAATATTACAGGACTTGAGGCAGCCTATATGGATCCTCAGCAACGGTTATTTCTGGAGGAATCCTGGAAAGCATTAGAGGATGGGGGTTATGTCGGAGAGAGAGTTAAAGGACGTAAATGCGGAGTGTATGTCGGGTGCGCTTCGGGAGATTATGCTGATTTATTTAAAAATGATCCGGAGAATAATCCACCTGCCCAGGCTTATTGGGGTAATTCAGGTTCTATCATCCCTGCCCGGATTGCCTATTATCTGAATCTTCTGGGACCTGCCATAGCTATTGATACGGCCTGTTCAAGTTCGTTAGTAGCCATTCATCTCGCCTGCCAGAGCCTATGGGCAAAGGAAACCGATCTGGCTTTAGCCGGTGGTGTCTTCATCCAATCCACTCCCGAGTTGTATATTTATGCAAATCGAGCCGGTATGCTTTCACGAAAAGGACATTGCTATACATTTGACAATCGTGCAGATGGATTTGTCCCGGGAGAAGGTGTCGGAGTGATTCTCCTCAAACGACTTCAGGAAGCTATAAATGATGGAGATCATATCTACGGGGTAATAAAGGGATCCGGACTTAATCAGGATGGTACATCAAATGGTATTACCGCACCAAATGTAAAATCCCAGGAACGCCTGGAACGGGAAGTCTATGATACCTATAATATCAAACCTGAAAATATCCAGATGGTAGAAGCTCATGGAACCGGTACGATTTTAGGAGATCCAATCGAGTATAATGCGCTTACAAAAGCATTTAGAAAATATACGGATAAAAAAGAATACTGTGCCATAGGATCGATAAAGACAAATATCGGGCATACAATCACCGCCGCGGGGATAGCCGGAGTGATGAAGATTCTTTTAGCATTAAAGCACAAGAAAATTCCACCTTCACTTCATTATGAGTCAGGCAATGAAAATATTCAGTTCAAAGGAAGTCCTTTTTATGTAAACACTCTTTTAAAAGAATGGAATGTTGATAAGGATTCCAAACGCTGCGCAGCTATCAGTTCTTTCGGATTCAGCGGTACAAATTCTCATATGGTTATTGAAGAAGCCCCGATTATAGAGAGGTCCGTGAGCGAAAAACCCGGGTATTTGATCGTGTTATCTGCCCGTTCTTTAGAACAATTACGGAAGCAGGCAGAGCAATTAATTCATTTTTGTGAAGTTGAATCCGATGCGTACTGCGGAGACATCAGTTTTACTCTGTTAATAGGTAGAAAGCATTTTAATCATAGATTATCATGTGTTGTACGCAGCCGGAAAGAACTTGTTAAATTCTTGAAAAAGTGGCTTGATAAAGGCAAGGTATTACAAATTTATTCTTCAAAGCTGGATGAGAATTTTCAAAGGGAGCAACCTTCCTTAAGAAAATATGGGAATGAATGTATACAAAACTGTCTTAAGACCAATGATGTAAAAGAATATTTAGAGCATTTGTCTATGATTGCGGATTTCTATATTCAGGGATATTCCCTGGAATTTGAGAAATTATTTTCAGACAACCGCTATTCGATTATTTCTTTACCCACATATCCTTTGATGAGAGAACATAACTGGATACCTGAAACCGGCAATATTAATAAAAGAACGGTATCCACGGCGATTACTGATATTATTCATCCGTTATTGCATCAAAACATTTCAGATTTTTCCGAACAACGGTTTATTTCCACTTTTACAGGATCGGAGTTTTTCCTGAAAGATCATGTTGTAAAAGGCCGGCATGTTTTACCCGGAGTCGCATATCTTGAAATGTCCCGGATGGCTCTATCGACTGCTCTGGGTCATTTTATAGACCATGATAAAGAAATTATCTGTCTTAAAAGTATTGTCTGGATTCGTCCTATTACCCTGGATGATAAAGATAAAAAGGTTTTTATCAGACTGAATCCCCTTGATAATGGCGAGATTGCCTATGAGGTGTATTCGTACCCCGATGAGACTTCGACAGATGTCATTGTATATAATCAGGGACGCTCGGTAATAAGTTCGATTAAAGAATTCCCAACCCTGGATTTGAAAGTATTACAAGCCGGATGCAGCCCGGATGGTATCAATAAAATTCAATGTTATGACAAGTTTAAAAAACAGGGATTCGATTACGGACCCGCACACCGGGGAGTTGAAGCCATATATCCCGGTAAAGATAAAATTTTAGCTAAATTATCATTACCTTCCTGTGTTATGGAAACTAAAAATCAATATTTTATGCATCCCAGTTTAATGGATTCTGCTCTCCAGGCTGCAACAGAGTTGGAGATTTTATCGGCTGATTCAGGATCATCACCTCAAAGGGATCCGTCTACCCTTGTTCTCCCTTTTGCCATGCAGGAACTTGAAATCTTTGACAGGTCCGCATCCGTCATGTGGGCGCTCATTAAATACAGTGATTCATGTAAAAAAGGAGACAAGGTAAAAAAAATAGATATCGATTTGTGTGATGAAAACGGAAAGATTTGTGTCCGGATAAAGGAATATACATACAGAGTCCTCGAAGGCAACATCCCGGCAGGTAATGACGCTAAAAATGTTCATTATTCAGGTACGGATTCTCCAATGGTTGGAAATATTGTGCTTGCTCCGGTTTGGGATGCTTTTACGCCGGAAAAAGAAGAGGCGTTTCCGTCCCGGGAAGATCATGTCCTGATTATCGGAGAATCGGCAGACGATAGAAATGCTTTTCTTGAATATTATCCTAAAGCAGGTATAGGAGAAATCAAACCGGGTGACACAATAGATGAAATAACGGAAAAACTGAAAAAACATGATTTTATAGAGCATGTTGTATGGATCGCACCATTCAAAACATTAAAATCCTCCGGTCATGATGATTTGATTAAAGATCAAAATCAGGGAGTTCTTCAAGTTTTTAGATTAATTAAATCTCTTCTTTCCCTGGGATACGGAACAAAAGATATTGGTCTTACTGTGATTACCAGACAGGCTCTTCCTGTAGACAAAAATGATTCGGTTAATCCTGTTGATGCAAGTATCCACGGATTGATCGGTTCTACGGCAAAGGAATATCCGAAATGGCGGATAAGGCTCTTTGATCTTGAAGCTGATACTGATTTGCCCCTTCCCGAACTATTTACTTTACCGGCCGGGCGGCGGGGACATACGGTGGCTTACCGGGGAGGAAAGTGGTTTAAGCAGCAGCTCCTTCCATGTCAGCAGCCACCGGCAGAGAAGAAAATGTTTGCATCACAGGGAGTCTATGTAGTGATAGGCGGTGCCGGTGATGTGGGGCAGGTCTGGACCGAATATATGATTCGAACATATCAGGCGCATATCATCTGGATAGGCAGAAGAGAAGAAAATGAAGCTATCCGGACTGCTATTGATTCTCTGGCAGCCCCCGGGCCTGCACCGTTATACGTCCAAGCCGATGCCTCGGATCATACTTCTCTGGATCGGGCTTATAATGAGATTAAACAACACCATCCGAAAATTAACGGTATTATACATTCCGCCATGTTTTTTTCCACTAAAAATTTGGAGGAAATGGAAGAAGAAGAATTTAAAAAAGGACTTTCGGCAAAGGTCGATGTCTGTGTAAATATGGCAAAGGTTTTCGGAAATGAACCCCTGGATTTTATCCTGTTTTTCTCATCAATTATTGCTTTTATAAAAAATCCGGGTCAAAGCCATTATGCCTCGGGGTGTACATTTAATGATGCTTTTGCACATCAACTTTCAAAAGAATGTAAAAGTCCGGTAAAAATAATGAATTGGGGATATTGGGGAGCCGGGAATGTCAAAGCTTCGGAAAGTGCGGACGTATTATCACAAATAGGCATAGGACTTATTGAATCCCCCGAAGCCATGGAGACTCTGGAAAAGTTGATTGCCGGACCAATGGATCAGATCGGCCTGATGAAGATTATTAAACCCCTGGCTGTGGAGGGAATGAGTACAGAGGAATTCATTGAAATTCGTAACGGCAACGTCATCAGACAAAAACGGCAGAAAGAACAGAAGGTCTCTCCCGTGCAAAAGGAAAGTATATCTCCCCTCCCGGTGATGAAAAAAAGCGGGACGGCGGGAGGATCAAAACAGAAAGGGACGGCCTCCGGCGACTTGCTGAAAGAAAAAAGTACGGACTACTTGAGAAAGATGGTGGGTGAAACCTTTAAAATTCCTTCTCACAGTATAGAATCCTCCGAACCCCTGGAGAAATATGGGATCGATTCGATTCTCATCGTTCAACTCACCAATGTTATAAGTGAAGTGTTTCCGGATGTCAGCACTACGTTGTTATTCGAATATCAGACGATTGATGCCCTGGCGGATCATTTTATAGAGACTGACAGAGATTTGTTGATTTCATTGACAGGGCTGGATTCCGGTGGATCCGATGATAAGATTCAGGAAAAGGAAGAAATTCAAAGGGAAGACGATACCCGTGAGATGATAATCGAAAAACCGTCGGTGAAACAGAAAACAGGAATATCCTATGATTTACTAAAAGAAAAAACAACGGACTACTTGCGAAAGATGGTGAGTGAAACCTTTAAAATTCCTTCTCAAAACATAGAAGCTTCCGAACCCCTGGAGCAATATGGAATCGATTCGATTCTTATCGTTCAGCTTACGAATACAATAAGTGAAGTGTTTCCGAATGTCAGCACTACACTATTATTTGAATATCAAACGATTGATGCCCTGGCAGACTATTTTATTGAATCTGAAAAAGATTCGCTGATTTCCATTATAGGATTAAAGGAGGATGAGTCTGCTGAAGAAGTCCGGCGTGAAGAATTGACACAAAGTGCCGGGAAGAAAACGCCTCCCGTCACGTCCGTAAATTATAGATCCCGATTCACGAAAATGAGTAAAACTCAAAAGGTTGATGAAAAAGAAGGTGATGAACATAAAGACAGAATCCCCGGGGTGAGTGATATCGCAATCATCGGGGTTTCGGGGCGTTATGCTCAATCACATAACATTGCCGAATTCTGGAAGAATCTGAAATCAGGGAAAGATTGCATTACTGAAATCCCCCGTGACCGGTGGGATTGGCGGGATTATTATGGTGAAGAAAAAGGGCAATTGGGAATAATATATTCCAAATACGGCGGATTTGTTGATGATGTGGATAAATTCGATCCTTCATTTTTTAATATTACTCCCAAAGATGCCGAAATGATGGACCCCCAGGAGAGATTATTCCTTGAAGTAGCGTATGAAAGCATCGAAGACGCCGGATATACACCTGTTACTCTTTGTAAGAGCAGAAAAGTCGGTGTCTTTGCCGGTGTCATGAATGCGGATTATCCTGTTGCCGCAAAATATTGGTCAATCGCGAACCGGGTATCTTATTTGCTTGATTTTCACGGCCCGAGCATGACAGTCGATACTGCCTGTTCTTCTTCATTAACCGCGGTTCATTTAGCCCTGGAAAGTCTCTATAGCGGGATTAGTGATGTTGCTATCGCCGGGGGAGTGAGTTTAACCCTGGATCCTAAACATTTTATTTATCTTTCGGCATGGACTATGCTTTCCCCGGACGGTAAGTGCAGAGCCTTTGGGGATCATGGAAACGGTTTTGTTTCGGGTGAGGGAGTCGGAACAGTTATTCTAAAACCATTATCCAGGGCGATCGAAGATAATGACCATATTTATGGAATTATCAAGGGGAGTATGCATAATGCCGGCGGTAAAACTAACGGATTTACCGTCCCCAATCCGAATGCTCATTATGATTTAATCCTGGATGCACTAAAACGGGCAGGTGTAAATGCCCGGACAATCAGTTATATTGAAGCTCATGGAACAGGTACGGCGTTAGGAGATCCGATTGAGATGGCCGGTATAACCCGGGCATTTGAGCATTACACCAAGGATAAGCAATTTTGTGCCATAGGTTCGGCAAAGTCGAACATCGGGCATTGCGAGAGTGCGGCGGGTATAGCGGGATTGACAAAAGTATTGCTTCAGCTTAAACACCGCCAGATTGTCCCTTCTCTCCATTCAAAAAACTTGAATCCTCATATCAATTTTAAAAATGTTCCCTTTGTGGTTCAACAGGAACTTGCGGAGTGGAAACGGCCGGTAATTCAGCTTAACGGGGAGAAAAAGGAGTATCCGCGGATTGCGGGTCTTTCCTCCTTTGGCGCCGGAGGTGCGAATGCTCATGTGATTATTCAGGAATATATCCCGGAAGACCGGGAAGAATCGAAAATAATAATTGATTCCAGGAACCCCGCGGTTATTGTATTGTCGGCAAAGAATGAAGCGAGGCTGAAAGAGCAGGTGCAAAGGCTGTTAACGGCGATCGAGGAAGAAGAAGTCTCCGAAAGCGACCTTGCAAATATGGCGTATACTCTCCAGACAGGGCGAAGGATGATGGAAGAACGGATGGCATTGATCATCGGTTCGCTTGATGAATTAAAGCAAAAGCTGAAAGATTTTATAGAGGGGAATGAATTTATCGAGGGTCTTTTCCGCGGTAACCTTCGAAAAAATAAGGAAACAATTGCGGTTCTAAAAGCAGATGATGATATGGGAAAAACCATTGATGCCTGGATAGCAAAGAAAAAGTATATAAAAATCGCGGAAGTCTGGGTTAAAGGCATGGTGATCGATTGGAATAAATTATACGGGGATGTAAAACCATACCGGATAAGCCTGCCGACATATCCCTTTGCAAGGGAACGTCATTGGATATCGGAAGAGGACATCAGGTTAAGTAATAAAAAACAGCCTCATATTTCGACCTTTATCCATCCGTTAGTGCATCAAAATACTTCCGATTTTTCTCAACAGCGTTTTACCTCCGATTTTACAGGGCAGGAATTCTTTTTACAGGATCATATTGTTAACGGAAAGAAAATGTTACCCGGTGTGGCTTATCTTGAAATGGCTCGAAAGGCAGCGGAATACGCCCTCGGGGATGAGATTAAAAACAATAAAGATTCCGGGCTCAATCTTAAGAACATACTCTGGGAAAAGCCCATTATTGCGGATAATGAACCCGTAAAAGCGAATATCGGTCTTTCCTTTAATCAAAGAGGTGAAATTGCTTTTAATATTTATTCCCAAATAGATGATAATTCGATTGATTCTCATTGCCGGGGAACAGTGAATGTATTGGTTTTTAGTGATAATTCACATATCGATATAAAAGCAAACCTCGGGAAAAAATGGGATGCAATAATTTCTTCCGAAGAATGCTATAAATATTTTAATTCAATAGGATTGCAGTACGGAAGTGCTCACCGGGGTATTGATACTCTTTATGTATCGGCGAAAGAAATATTTGCAAAAATTACGTTACCTTCGTCATTACTTGAGAAAAAAAGTGATTATGTACTCCATCCCTCAATCATGGATTCCGTTTTACAGGGAGCCCTCGGATTTAAAATGCTTGAGGGAACCAGGGGAATAATGGTGCCCTATTTTATTAATGAAGTGAGTATTATTAATGAATGCTCGGAAACAATGTGGGCATCCATCGGTTATAGTAAGGAAGGAGTAGATAATCAATTTGATTTTAATATCTATGATAATGAGGGAGAGCTGTGTGTCAGAATTAAAGGACTCACCCTTCGCGAATTGGCTGAAAAACGGAATAATGAATTTATTTTAATCGAACCGGAATGGAAAAGAGCAGAGTCTGTTGTTGATGCCATTGGAGTAACATATCAGCATCATCTGGTCTTTTTATGTGAACTTCCTCATATAAAAATAGAAGAGAATAATCCTTTGATTAAAGACGCTCAATTTTTTATCCTCGATTCCCGTGATAAACAAAAAAATATTGAAGAGCGATACCAGGATTACTTTATTACAATGGCCGGTCATCTTAAAGAATTGATAAACAGGAAGTTTGACGGACAGCTTTTTATTCAATTAGTCTTTACAAGCAAAGACGATAACTCTCTTTTCTCCGGGCTTGGCGGGATTTTAAAAACGGCGGCATTGGAACATACCAGGATAACCTGGCAAAGTATTGAATTGGAAAAGATTGATAATAATGAAAGTCTTGCACGAATACTCAAGGAGAATTGCGGATATAAAGAGAATTGTTCTATTCGTTATCAAAATAGTGAAAAATATATAAGGGTTTATAAAGAATTGAATGCAGCCGCCCGGGATACGGAAATCCCATGGAAGGACGGGGGAGTCTATTTGATTACCGGTGGTATGGGTGGTCTTGGCCGGATATTTGCCCTCGATATTGCCGAAAAGGTACAGGAACCGGTTTTATTATTAACCGGACGCTCACCTTTCGATGAAAAAAAAGAGGAATGGCTTTCCGGATTTACGGAAAAAGGTGCAAAAGCAGAATATATCCAGGCGGATATCGCCGTAAGAAGTGATGTTGAAAAAATCATGAAGGATATCAAAAAGAATCATGGCACCTTACATGGTATTGTTCACTGCGCCGGCGTATTACGTGACAGTATGATTATTAAAAAAGACCTGAAGACCAGCCGCGATGTATTGAATCCGAAAGTCAATGGACTGATATATCTGGATGAATGCAGCAGGGAATTAAAACCGGAATTATTTTTATTATTTTCGTCTATAGCCGCAATCCTTGGTAATATCGGACAAGTGGATTATTCCGCCGCGAATGGTTTTATGGATAACTATGCTTCTTATCGTAATCAGGAAGCCTTTCTAAACAAAGGCTATTGTAAAATTACCAGTATTAACTGGCCTTTATGGAAAAGCGGCGGTATGAATATCGATACCGGTAATGAAATCCTGATAATGAAAAAAAATGGCATTGTACCATTACATACTGAAAATGGCATAACAGCATTATATCAATTAATTTCTACCGGAAAAGAACAGGTAATGGTTCTTGAAGGGAATATCGGGAAAATAAAAGAGAATATTCTTGGGGATAAAGAAAAACCCGTGGTACCTGTTGTTCAAATGAAACGTGAGAACGAAGCGATCCCCGTTGAAGAACCGGAAGAAATCCCTGAACAGGGGAATGATACTGATGATCAATTACAAAGTATTCAAACCGGATTAATAAAACTTGTTTCGGATTTAATTAAAGCAAAAACTGAGGATATTGATATTGAGACGGATTTGAGTGATTATGGATTTGATTCCATTACTTTTACCGGTTTCACAAACCTGCTGAACAAAGAATACAACCTTGAATTAAATCCCACGATATTTTTCGAATATTCGACACTTGAGTCTTTTTCAAAATATCTTAATAAGGAATATCCGCATCTTTATAAAAGTGAGCCGAAGGAAAAGAAGATTACAATCCTGAAATCCAAAGAAGATTTAAAAACCGCGGATGATTTTAAAGTGGAAAAGGTTTTGAATATTTCTTCACGGTTCTCCCGTCAGATGCCGGGGAGCGGCGTTATTTCCGGTTTTGCCCCTGATACTATCACATCGGAACCTGTTGCAATTATCGGGATGAGCGGTATTTTCCCGGAAGCAGATGATATTAATGAACTATGGAAGAACCTGTTAGAAGAAAAGAATTGTATAACCGAAATACCCGGGGACCGCTGGAGCTGGCGTCAATATTATGGTGATCCCCACAAAGATAGAAATAAAACAAATATAAAATGGGGCGGATTTATAAAGGGTGTATATGATTTCGATCCGTTGTTCTTCGGAATCTCTCCGAGAGAAGCGGAAATGATGGACCCCCAGCAGCGTTTATTGATGATGTATGTCTGGAAAGCTATTGAAGACGCGGGATATGATTCCGAGAGAATATCCGGCACAAAAATGGGTATTTTTATCGGAACGGCAAAGTCGGGATATGATAAAATAATTTCAACTGCAAAAACAGATATCGAAGGATTTTCCGCAACGGCCTTTGTACCTTCCGTCGGACCGAACAGGATGAGTTATTTTCTTAATATACATGGGCCGAGTGAACCGATCGAGACCGCCTGTTCAAGTTCTCTCGTTGCCATACACCGCGGTGTAAGCGCGATGTTTGACGGCAGTTGCGATACGGCGATTGTAGGGGGAATTAACACTATATTGACTCCCGAATACCATATTAGTTTTAGCAAAAGCGGTATGCTTTCCGAAGACGGTCTCTGTAAAACTTTTTCAGATAAAGCGAACGGATATGTAAGAGGAGAAGGTGTCGGAATGCTTTTCCTGAAAAAACTGAAAAAAGCTGAAGAAGACGGAGATTATATTTACGGATTAATTCGCGGAAGTGCGGAAAATCACGGGGGACATGCGACTTCCCTGACTGCTCCAAATCCCATAGCTCAAAGAGATGTGATTGTGGATGCCTATAAAAAAGCGGGAATAGATCCGGAGACAGTGACTTATATTGAGACTCATGGAACCGGGACTGCTCTGGGTGATCCGATTGAAATAAATGCCTTGAAAATGGCTTTTAAACAGCTCCATGAGGATAATGAAACCGGATATGAAAAAACAGGGTATTGCGGGCTTGGATCAATAAAAAGCAATATAGGACACCTGGAATTATCAGCGGGGGTAGCCGGTATTATTAAAGTGTTGCTCCAGATGAAGTATAAGACACTGGTGAAAAGTCTGCATTGTGAAACAATAAATCCCTATATTCAGCTTGATGAAAGCCCCTTTTATATCGTACAGAAAAAAAGGGAATGGCAGACAATAAGCGATGAAAATGGAAATACTCTTCCCAGGAGGGCCGGTGTCAGTTCATTCGGATTCGGCGGTGTCAATGCCCATATCATTTTAGAGGAATACGGGAATTCAATAACTGATACACCACCGGAAAATGTAGAAAAACCGGTCCTTATCGTATTATCTGCCGGTAATGAAGAGGGATTAAAGAATCGTGTTCATAGTTTAATCGAAAATATTAAAGAACAGAAATACGGTGATGATAAGCTTGAAAATATAGCCTATACTTTACAGGTCGGCCGCAGGGCAATGGAAGAACGGTTGGCATTTACGGCAAATTCAATAGAAGAATTAATAAAGAAACTAAAGCTTTATGTAAATGGAAGTAATGAAAACGGAGAAATATATAAGGGACACATTGAATCAAATAAAGCCACATTGTCGTTATTTGCCGATGATGAAGACCTGAACAGTAATGTCGATAACTGGATTAAAAAGGGAAATTATAAAAAATTATTGAATCTCTGGGTCAAAGGATTTATTTTTGACTGGGCAAAACTCTATGACGGCAGGAAAGTGAGAAAAATAAGTCTGCCGAGTTATAGATTTGCACGGAAACAATATAAGATTGAAGGTTCATCTGACAATCTATTTGACAACATCATCTCGCATAAAACACTTCATCCATTGCTGCAGGAGAATATATCCAACATCAGAGAGCAAAAATTCAGTTCTCTCTTTTCAGGAGATGAGTTTTTTGTATCGGATCATAGAGTATACGGCAGGAAAGTATTGCCCGCAGCAGCCTATCTTGAAATGGCCAGATCTGCGATTGAGATCGGAACAGGAATCAACAGGAATTCAAATTGGGAAATGCGGTTAAAAAATATTGTATGGATACATCCTGTTGTTATCGGCGAGACATCAGCGCAATTACAGACCCTCATTATTCCGGATAAAAATAATGAGCTCGAGTTTAACATTTATAGTGAAACTATTCCCGGAGATGTTGTTATCCATTGTCAGGGAAGGGCAATAATTTCTTTTGAGAATGAAGAAGAAATCATCAACCTGAAAGAATTACAAGATAAAAAATGGATGGACGAGCTTTCATCCGGGGCTTGTTATACTCGCTTTAAACACATTGGCCTCGATTATGGTCCGGGCTTTCAGGGAATCAAAACTATTTTTATCGATAAAAACAATGTCCTTGCAAAACTGGAAGCACCCGAATCTATTGTATCTCATTTAAAGGACTATTATTTACATCCTTCTCTCTTAGATTCGGCTTTTCAGGCATCAATCGGCATAATTGATAAAATCATTGCCCATGATCAGACACCGATACCCTTTGCCCTGGATGAATTGATTATAAAGTCCGGTATGAGTCAATCGATGTGGTCTCTCGTGAGTTTTGATGAAAATAATAGGAAACTTGATATTGATATTTATGACGATCGGGGGAAACTGTGCGTTTCCGCAAAGGGTTTATCTGTCAAGAGTATGGAAAATAGTGATAGTACAGGATTAATAATTCTTGAGCCGGAGTTAATTGAAAGAGAAGTAACTCCGGATATAAAGGAAATTGAGTATATCGACCGTTTGATTTTTCTATTAGACGGTGAAGAGGATCTTATTCACAAGATTGGTGCTGAAATAACAAATGCCCGCTGTATCTCCATAAAACCGCCCTCGGATAAAAGCAGTATAGACCGGCGATACGAGTATTATGCAACTGAACTCATCGGGGAAATACGAAAAATTATTAATGATAAACCAAAGGGCAATGTTCTGATCCAGGGTGTGGTTTCCGGGGAAAAAGATAACATGCTTTTTTCCGGTCTGCACATCATTCTCAAGACAGCCCGGATAGAAAATCCATTCATTAACGGACAATGTATAATCTTTGAAGGTAATGAAACTATCCATGAAATAGTGGCGGCACTGGAAGATAATGCAAAGAGTAATGTCCATACCTCTGTTTTTTATAAGAATAAAAAAAGATTTATTGAAGAAATGCGTGAATCTCAAATAAGTAAAGATAAGGTTGTCATACCGTGGAAAGAGAAGGGTGTTTATTTGATTACCGGCGGCACCGGCGGTGTCGGACGTTTATTAGCCGGGGATATCGCGGAAAAAGTTAAAAATCCCGTTATCATTTTATGGGGAAGAAGTGAATTAAATAAAGAAAAAGAGCTTTTTATCGCGGAAATGAAGGAAAAATCCGCAATTGTAGAATATCATCAGGTAGATCTTGCATCCGGGGATGAAGTAAAAGAATCTATAAATACTATTACTAAAAAATACCATACCCTGGACGGTATTCTCCATTGCGCCGGTCTTCTTAATGATAAATTGTTACTGAATAAAGACAAAGAGGAAGCGGAATCAGTTCTCCTTCCCAAGGTGAAAGGATTGGTACATATTGATGAAGCGGTGAGGAATATTAAGCTTGATTTCTTTGTATTATTCTCATCAATTGTCGCGTGGTTCGGAAATGAAGGACAGGCAGATTATGCCGCTGCTAATGCCTTTATGGATGCTTATGCAAAATACGGAAACCGGGATAAATCCCGGAAAAAATCCTCTCCAAAACTTTTATCTATCAACTGGCCTTTATGGAAAGAGGGAGGCATGCAAATCGATGGCGAAAGAGAAACTATATTATTCGATAGAACCGGCCTTACGACCCTGACAACGGAAAACGCCTTTATTGTTCTTTACCATAGCATTATGACCGGTAAAAATCAGGTTATGGTATTGGAAGGCAATATTTCACGGATTAAGACGAAGCTGTTAGCCGGATCGTCGATGCAGACGGAAAAAATAAAGGAACCGGATGAGGTGCATAAATCCGTACACTATACTGATGTTGATACAGATTCTTTTAAAAACAAAACGGTTAATTATTTTAAACAATTGTTATCATCAACAATCAAGCTCCCTGCCGGACAGATTAATCCTGCCGCTCCTATGGAGAAATATGGAATTGATTCGATTATGGTCTTGAAATTGACAAATCAACTTGAAAAAGTTTTCGGATCCTTATCGAAAACATTATTTTTTGAATATTCCAATATCAGCAGTCTGTCGGATTATTTCCTCCTTAATCATAAGAATAAATTAATTGAAATTTTGGGAGATTCTGAAAACGAGGCGGTCTTTGACGGAGGATCAGGTTTTGTTAATAAAATAGAAAACCAGGCTGATGTGAACTGGAGTAATAACCGTTTTATTACTCGCGATGTTCATCGGGATTCAACGATTGCACAGGAAGATATAGCTATTATCGGATTATCGGGACGCTATCCCGGGGCTCATGATTTGGAAGAGTTCTGGAATAATCTTCAAAACGGTGTGGATAGCATTACTGAAATCCCCCTCAGCAGATGGGACTGGAAAGATTTTTTTGATGAGGATAAAAATAAACGGGGCAAATCTTATAGCAAATGGGGCGGATTTATTGATGGAGTTGATGAATTTGATCCATTATTTTTTAATATTACACCGAGGGATGCGGAGATTATTGATCCCCAGGAAAGAATTTTTCTCGAATGCGCGTATAAGACAATAGAAGATGCGGGATATACACGGGATAATATCACCCGGACTAATGACCCGGCCCTTGGGAAAAAGGTCGGTGTTTTCGTTGGGGTGATGTATGAAGAATATCAATTATTTGCCGCCCAGGAACAGAAATTGGGGAAAAATGTCGCTGTTAATGGCAACCCCTCTTCTATCGCCAACCGTGTTTCATATTTCTGCAATTTCAATGGACCGAGTATGGCAGTCGATACCATGTGTTCATCTTCACTCACAGCCATACATCTTGCCTGTCAGAGTCTAAAAAATGGAGAATGTGAAGCAGCACTGGCAGGAGGGGTGAATATTTCCGTTCATCCGAATAAATATCTCCTTTTATCCCAGGGTAAGTTTGTATCCTCGAAAGGACGTTGTGAAAGTTTTGGTAGAGGGGGCGACGGTTATGTTCCCGGTGAGGGAGTAGGGGCAGTATTACTAAAACCATTATCGAAAGCGATTGAAGATAATGATCATATTTACGGCGTTATAAAAGGCAGTATGATAAATGCGGGTGGGAAAACAAATGGGTATACCGTACCAAATCCAGTACTCCAGGGAGAGGTGATAAAAGAAGCATTCTTAAGGTCACATATATCACCGCGGGATATTAGTTATATTGAAGCTCACGGGACGGGTACAATACTCGGGGATCCGATAGAAATATCAGGATTAACCAGGGCTTTCAGTACATTTACTCCGGATAAACAATTTTGTTCAATCGGTTCGGTTAAATCAAATATCGGGCATTGTGAAAGCGCGGCAGGCATAGCAGCTTTGACAAAGGTGTTGCTGCAATTACAGTATAAACAGATCGTGCCCAGTCTTCATTCCAAAGAATTGAATGTGAATATTAATTTTGCAGAAACTCCCTTTTTTGTCCAGCAGGAATTGACCGAATGGAAAAGCGATAAGCCGCGTTTAGCCGGCATCTCTTCTTTCGGAGCCGGGGGATCGAATGCGCATATCGTGATTCAGGAATTTGGTGATAATAAACGTGCCCATGATAAAAAGATTATTCCCCCGAAAAAACCGGTCATGATTGTGTTATCGGCAAAAGATCCGGAACGGCTTAAAGAGAGGGCGGAAGCACTTTTAAGAGTAATTGAAAAAAACAATTATCAGGATAATAAACTTGTAGAAATTGCCTATACATTACAGGTCGGCCGTGAAAATATGGAAGAACGCCTCGCATTTACCGCCAGTCGTATTAAAGAACTCAAAAGTAAACTAAAATCCTTTTTATCCGCTGATACGAATATGAGTGCCGGATTATATCGCGGCCAGGTCAAACAGTATAATGATGTGCTCTCTATGGTAACGATAGATGATGATATTCAAAATGCAATAGAGACATGGGTGGCAAAAGGAAAATATAATAAATTGCTGGAAATGTGGGTACAGGGTATGGAATTTGACTGGAATAAATTATACTCACGTAAGCCCCGAAGAATGAGTCTTCCCGCTTATACATTTGCCAGGGATACTTATTGGGTGGAAAGCAGCAGCGGGATAATTTCACCCACCACACAGATAAAAAGACCGCTAAAAAAAGAAAAAATTAATCTCGTGAAAGAGTGGGAGCAAAAAGATATAATAAAGAGTGAAAATAATGTGGAAGGAACGGTTGTTGTTTTAGCGACAAAGGCAGTCTCGGAACTGGCTCATTCATTATTCAATAACCATGATGAGCTTCACCTTATTTATGTTCTCAACGATGATCAACAGGAAAAGGGAATAATTAATACAGATTACTATTCGATTTCAGCGGGAGAAAAGTTATATCAGGAGATTAATGAGTTAAAAGATACGAGAATTCTGAAAGGTGTGATAGATATTACCGCACTGGATAATGATTATGAGGATTCTTTGGAAATAGAAAGGGGTAAAATACGATTCCTGCAAAAGTTGATAGAGAATAACAGACAGGAAGGGTTCACGTTGTTACAGATAACCCTTCGATTAAATAACTACCGTATAGATACAACAACGATGCAGGGCTCCCGTTTATCCGGATTATATAAATTGATAAGTGCCGAATATAAGCAAATCGAATCAATTACTATGGATTGTGATAATGCAGATATGAAGAATAATACACTTATAAAGCAGATAGAAACCGAATTCTTAAATAGAAGTAAAGATACTCCCGGTGAGTGCTGTTATAGAAATAATGTCAGATATGAACCGAAATTAAGGATTGAAAAAAATAATAAAAAATTCAAACCTGCTTATAAGAAAGAGGATGTCGTGATTGTCACAGGCGGTTCCAGAGGGATTGGTGCCGAGATTGCAGACCACGCAGTGGAACAAGGTCTTAAGAATCTTGTTATTATGGGAAGAGAAGAATTACCCGAACAGGGTGAGTGGGAAAAAATAAGTAAAAATAATGAATCGGATAGTGTGTCCAAAAAAGTAAAAAAAATGCAATCACTTAAGGCAAAGGGTGTGAAAGTCAGGTATTACTCAACATCTCTGGCGGATGAACAGGCTTTAAGAAAGATGATAACGGAAATTCATAAAAATATGGGTGCCATTACGGGAGTTTTCCATCTGGCGGGCTTAATAAGTAAGGAACCTGTATTTTTCAAAAAAGATATAGCTGATATGGAAAAGGTCTGTGAACCTAAGATAAAGGGACTCATAATGTTGAATCGTGTACTTGAAAAAGAACCATTATCATTTTTTATATTGTTTTCTTCCATTTCAAGTGTAGTTCCGGCTCTTGCTGTTGGCCAAATGGATTATGCCATGGCAAACAATTATATGGATTTTTATGCAATGAATCAGAATTCAGGAGGGAAAACATATTTTAAATCCATCCGATGGCCTGCCTGGGGTGAAACAGGAATGATATCCGACTATATGGGTAATCAGCTGCCTCTTTATAATAATCTGGGACTTTTCTCATTAACAAATGAAGATGGTGTGGGATTTCTCGATGAAGCAATGACGGATCAAAATCCCCTCTCTACCCCCTGTATTGTGAATGAAAAATTGAGTATTCAGGATCTCCTGAAAAAAGAAATGAAGCAAGCTGCGAACATATCCCAAACAAAGATGCCGGGTAAAATGAAAGAAAGCGTTTCCGGTGATATAACAAAGGCTATTGAAGATTGGCTGAAAGACATAATAATGGCCGAACTAAAATTAACCGATCAACAGGTTGATAGAGAAAAACCCTTTGATGAATATGGCGTCGATTCAATTCTGATAGCCCAGATTGGGCAGGTTATCCAGACGCAATTGGGCAAAAACTTATCCCCCGCATTAATTCTGGAATATCCGACTATTAAAAAGTTGTCTCACTATTTTATTACTCATCATTCCGGGGATTTAAGAATACTATTATCTGTTAAAGGAGAAGATGAGGCTTTTGAATCAGTAGAGATTTCTCAAGATAGTTTTATTGATGAAGAAAAGAGCATCCCGGTGTTTGGCGGTCAGGAAGATATCGCCGTGGTCGGATTGTCATGCCGTTTGCCGGGGGTCCAAACCAAAGATGAGTATTGGGAATTGTTAACGAAGGGCATTTCTGCGATAAAGCCCTTTTCCGGGAACCGGTGGCCTTCCTCTGAAAATCGTGGTGACTATGGCGGGTGGATAACGGATATTGATATGTTTGATTCCGACTTTTTTAAGATAAAGGATGATGATGCGGCAATAATGGACCCCCAGGCACGATTAATACTTGAAGAAAGTTTAAAAGCAATTTATGACGCGGGTTATAAGCATAATGAATTATCAGGTAAAAATATCGGGGTGTATGTCGGAGGCAGGGCCTGGCAAAATTTTGATCCGGAAGCTATTTTACAGGCTCATAATCCTATTTTAGGTGTGGGACAGAATTATTTGGCAACCAATATCTCAAGGTATTTTAATTTTACCGGACCCAGTCTGGTTCTCGATACTGCCTGTTCTTCCGGATTAACCGGAATGTCTATGGCGGCAGAACTATTAAGAAACGGAAAGCTTGATATGGCCATGGTCGGGGCGGTAAATCTTATACTCAGTCCTTTTGTTTTTGATTTCTTTAGAGCAAGAAATATCCTTAGTAAAACAGGGGAATTTCATATTTTTGATAAACGGGCAGGAGGAGAAGTCCTTGGTGAAGGGGCCGGTATTGTAATAATAAAAAGATTGAAAGAGGCGCTAAAAGACGGCAATAAGATTTATGGTATCATAAAATCAATTGCCGTAAATAATGACGGGCGTACCTTAGGTCCCGGCTCGCCGAATCCGGATGCCCAGAAAGATGTTATGCGTCAGGCTTTGATTTCAAGCGGCAAACAAATAGAGGATATAGGTTATATTGAGGTGAATGGCGGTGGATCGCCGGTAACGGATACTATAGAAATAAAGGCTATAAATGATATCTATAAATTGGATAATATGAACTTTAAACCCTGTGTTTTAGGTTCTATAAAACCGAATATCGGTCATTTGCTGCTTTCTTCGGGATTGGCCGGATTTATTCGTTGTATCCTTAGTTTACACCATAAAAAGATCCCGTCATTTTTATCGGCGATAGAAAGTGTCGATTACTTTGATTTCAAATCATCCCGTATCCGCTTCAATAGAGAGACAATAGACTGGGATGCAGCACCCGGCCGGAAACGCACGGCATGTCAGAATTCCTTTCCCGATGGAGGAACCAATTGTCATGTCATTATGGAAGAATTTGTCCCCGGCGGGGAATATGAGCAGCGGTATGCGTCCCTTCCGGTTCCGTTACTTCATAAAAAAAGATTTAAAATTAACTCAACAAACCTTTCCGGCAAACAGGAATTAAAATCAAAAGGCTTGAACGAAACGCCGATAAGTATTGTTGATTTTAAAAAGAGATATAGCCGCGTGCATAAAGACGAGGGTGTTGAAAAAAAGAAAGAACAATTAGAAAATATTTGGGGAACATATAATGAATAAAACATTATTTTTAAATTTATCTATTAACCATCCAATTATTAAAAATCATAGAATTTTCGGACAATCTCTTATGCCCGGCCTGGCATATATTGATTTGCTCTATCAACTGGCAATCAATGAATTGAATCTGGATTACCGGGATTACTGCTTAAAAAAGATGTATATATTAAAACCGCTCATTGTAAGTAAAGAGAAGTCTGAAAAGATTAAAATAGTTTTTACCAAAAAGCAGGATAATTGGATGATTAGTGTGGAAGGAGCGGATGATGCTGATAAAAAAGAGAATATATATATTTCCGCGGAGCTTCATAAAACAAGAATTCAATTCGAAAATAACCTGGATATTGATTCTGTTATAAAAAAGAGTACTCGTAAAACCGA
>JAFGRV010000164.1 GCA_016934975.1 Spirochaetales bacterium
ACCGATAAAAACCCAACAAAAAATCGTAGATGTAATAAAAACAGAATTAGACAAGCAAGAATCAATTAAGACAAAAATAGAAAGTAAAAGAAATAAGATTGATGAGATTATTGAAAAAGCGATTAAATAAGGAGTTTTATAAATAGAAATATACTTATAGTCATAAAAAGCAGTAATATATTTTTTATTTAATAATTTTCAAACCAAATTCCCCGAAGAGGAAAAAAACATTTCTAACCTAAAATCCAATAAAATGAAAAGAACACTGATTCAAAAAGATTCGAGTTCTCTTGTAGAAGGAATGCTCGAAAGGATTAACGGATTATCTTCTCTCAACCACAAACTGACAGAAGGTGAGCTAAAGGAACTTTTTGTATCTAAAATTCTTCGGCAATTTCTATCAATTCAGTTTGATACAGGCACAGGAATCATAGTCAACCAAAGGGGAGATCAAAGTAGGCAGACAGACATAGTCATATACGACAACCGTATCATACCACCCTTTATTAAAGAACAAGCAATTGGTGTGTATCCTGCTGAGAGTGTTATCGCGGTACTGGAAGTAAAAAGTAGACTGGGTAAACAGGAATTACTTGCAGCTGAAACATCAGCTACAGAATTGTACAATAGTGTATATGATCCCGAAGGGTTTTTACCAGGTTATTCGCCGGAATACAAACCATTGTGTGGAATAATTGGTTTTGATGGAAATGGTTGCAAGGAATTAAGCTACCAGGAAAAAGGTACAATTTGGTTAAAAGAGAATATTAAACATCTTTTTCTAATATGTATTACAAATAAGTACTGCTGGGGCAATGTTCCGACATGGAGTTTCCAACAAGCTGATAATGAAACTCACGAAGAAACGAAAAAATTTATAGCCTTACTGCTTGATAATATCCGAACCCGTTCCGAAGAAATGTATCATAAATTAATGGATAATAAACACAGAGATTTTTTCAGCATATATTTGAGGGACCAAAAGACAATCAGAGATTATTTTGAAAAGAAAAGTTAGTTATTAATTAAAACACCCTCTTATTATCCGGCGTCCACCACACTGGCTTATGTAAATTAGTAAATTCGTAAAAGGGAATAAAGCGGTAGCGTTAATGGGGGAGATTTCGGGATATTTTTACAAGGATTTCAAACTGCCTTTCAGGGTTTTCTATTTGCTCGGTATATTCTTCAAATTCCTGCGGGCGCCAGTAAGGATTAAAACTGCGGTTATTCCAGACGATTAAAACTTTGGTGTGTTCCGAAAAGCCGTATTTCTTCAAATCAAGCCTCGCAAATACCTTTTCAATCCGTTTAAATTTCTCGTCATAAGTCATCGCGGGGTGGTTTTTCCTCTCAATTTCCACGACAAAGGTATATTTCTTCTTCAAGTCCGGGGTCTGCTTGCGGGCCAGAATGTCAGGCTTGTATCCGTCCAGGAAAAACACTGGCATTCAGGCCACCTCATGATATATTTGTTACATGCGAATCAAATGGGTTCGCCTGTGTTGCACTTGGAACTTGAAACCGCGTTATATATATTTCACAAGGATATTTTAACATTTTCCCGGTATAAAATACGCATAAACAACTACTAACATATACATAGGGAGCTTGCGATGGTACGTAACAGACTATTTCTGACCGTAATTGTTGCTTTCATTATGCTGGTGATAGGTATTCAGTTCGTTTCTATCTTTTTAAACGAAAAAACTGTGGTGATCAAATACCCTGAAAATGCTTCTCAAATAGAGAAATTCGCAGCCCGGGAATTACGGCGGTATCTGTATCTCCGAACCGGAAAGCTTGCCAAACTCCACACTCGCGACGACCGCACCGCAAGATATTCCCAGCTTATTCAGATTGGAAATAAAGACCGGCAGTTTAAGCCCCCGATACCGGAAAAAACCGAATTGTTACCCGGAGAATATGTTATTGTTACTTCGCAGAACGGTAAAACCTTTTTCATTGAAGGCGGCGACGATACCGGCACTCTCTACGGAGCGTACCGTTTTGCCGAACACCTCGGCGTGAGATTTTATCTCCACGGCGATGTGATTCCCGACGGCCTGCTCAGTGGTCCGATCCCTGAAATAAACGAAACGGGCAAACCGCTGTTCGAGACACGCGGTATTCAGCCGTTCCATGATTTTCCCGAAGGCCCCGACTGGTGGAATGTCGATGATTACAAGGCTATTATCGCTCAACTTCCCAAACTGCGCATGAACTTTTTCGGGTTGCACACCTATCCCGAGGACGGCCCTAATGCAGAGCCGACAGTCTGGATTGGCTTAACCGAAGATATCGGTGAAAACGGCAGCGTACGATCAAGCTATTCGTCGAGTTATCAGAACACACTTCGCGGCAATTGGGGTTATTCACCCAAAAAGACAGGAGAATTTTTGTTCGGCGGATCGCAGATTTTTGACCGTGACGATTTCAGTAATGATGTCATGCTCGATATGTGTCCGCAGCCCGAAACGCCGGACGATTGCAACGAAGTATTCAGACGCGCCGGTTCGGTTTTAGGCGAGGCGTTCGGTCTTGCCCATACTCTGGGTATTAAAACCTGTATAGGCACCGAAACACCGCTGAGGATACCGGAGCGCGTTCAGGAACATCTGAAGTCGATGGGGAAAAATCCCACAGACCAGTCTGTGGTACA
>JAFGRV010000165.1 GCA_016934975.1 Spirochaetales bacterium
AATTTATGACAAGGTTACCGCTATGAAAATTCTTGATTTCTTGTGAACCTGCGTTTCGCTATTATTCCACATTTTTTGTTCAAAAAATGTGGAATAATAGCATATGATTAATATAAAATCTGATAAATGGAAATTATATGCCCGGTAAATACTATCTCATAAGGATTGAACAAATGTGATACTTCATTTAATATGTTTTAGGCATGGAACAATTAAAAAACAGACGGTCAAAGCCCGGGGACCGATAGCCTTGTTAAAGGTGCAGGACTACTTCAACTGATAATTCAGTCTACAAAAGGAGAGATCATATGAATTGGAAACGATCTTTTCAAGTGATAATATTTTTATTCATCTTTTGTTCATCTCTTTACACGGAAGATGCAGTGAATACCTGCATCCCTTTTAATCCTGCAGATGATACTGCAACAAATGATGTGACAAATTATTTATTCCATGATATGGGAAGTCAAATTACCTTACATTATACATTTTTAGCTCTGGGCAAAAATAATAACAAATATAAAGTTGCCGAAGAAATATATAATTCCACTGGATACCAGGAATTACTGGAACTCGATTTTCCCCTGGGTCCCATTAATGCACTCACCTATGTGCAGGATTTTTTGGGTATTGAAATCTCTTCGTCTGATACTATCGTGATAACCGAAGAACACTATGATGATTGCGAGATGGATGATAATGGGACTATCACCTTTATACATAAAGATGAAAGTACTTCATATTATTTATTACAATTCGAAACAAATGGGGCGAATGTTCCATTTATCAATAATCCGGCTTTAAAAGTTGTTTCCTTGATTTTTTTAGAAAAAGGGAATCCTCTCCTCGGAATGAAAAACTCTAAATATTTTCCAATGATCAATTCCAATGGGCAATGGAAGAGGACGAGTATGACGGATCAGATTGAGATAAAAAGAGAATCTATAAGCAATGCGAAAGAACTATTACAGATCAGACCCTGGACAAAACTGACTCACTACATCGTGACCAAAGACTCTCCCGGACAAAATGAACACAATAGAGTTTCCTATTCAGATTTATCCGAGGGACTTCTCGTTCTGGCAAAAGAAAAGGATTTCTATTATCCGGCGTCTATTTCCGGTCTTGAAAATAATACAATCTCTATTCGTTTTCTTAATTCATCATTTAATGATGTGGTTGATAATAATGCTTCCTTAATTTCTATTGAAGATCTTAAACTATTCTTCTGGCAGGAAGGTACAAACATTCAGACAACTATAAAGGAAAGTAAAAAATGGATAGACTGTACGATATGGGATTTGGATCTGGAAGAAAAAAGGGCCAATGTTCTGCCGGATAAGGCTGATGTTCCGGTCTGGGTGAATTTATCCGACTGTCGGCAACAGACAGGTATGGTGGGAAATAATGATACTGCCGATAATCCACAAATTCCAGATAATGAGTCCAATTTATATGATAATAGTTCCATGGAGATGGATGAAGCCTGGGAAAAATTTCTGGAATATCTGGAAAACGCGGGAATAGATCCTGCGGATTTAAGCGATGAAGAGTTTACGAATCTCCTCAATGAAATGTACGGAAATTGATGCAAGGACAAAAAAAATGCCTCCTGCCCCCCCTTAGGGCATTGAAGGCAATAATTAAAGTTCCCCTTTAATGGTTCTCACCCGCTTGTTAATGGCTCATAATGTTCTATTAATATAATAGTGCAAAGCAGAGTAGAACCGCATACTACTTTGGTATGAATATTCATAAAAAATACATCAGATTTTATGAAAAATAGTACTGAAGTATGAGATCGGATAAAAAGGAAAACTTTTCTATTTTATGAATTTCTTCTTAACCCATGGGATAAAAGATAGTACAACTAAAACACCAAAACAAATCACCATAAGCCAGGGAAACCAGTCACCTGCTTTCGTGTAAAATGTTAATGTCTTGCCCGGGAGTGGAACATCTACAACATAATATCCATTTTCATAATAAGGCAGGCTTTTTACTATCCGGCCTTTAACATCGATATAACAGGTAAGCCCGGAGGTCGTAGTCCGTAAGAGTGGCCGGTTATTCTCTACAGCTCTGAATAGTGAATTAATCGCATGTTGCTTCCCTTCCACAGGCGAAAGAGACCAGAAATCATTTGACAAGTTCATAATGACATCCGCCCCGTCTTTTACAAATAATGCGATTTCCCCGGGAAAAACATCCTCATAACAAATCGGAGTAAAAAAGGTAAAGAGAGGATGTTCGAAGATAACGCGTGTTTCTCCTTTCTCCCACCAGTTAATATCAAACTCCTTAAGCATTTTCCACATCCAGGGTAATTCTTCCTTGTAAGGGAAATATTCGGTAAATGGTACAAGGTGAATTTTATAATAACTTTGTTTCATTTCCCCTTCCGGAGAAATCAACATAGAGGAATTGTAGGAATCCTGATCCTTCCCATGGTCTTTTGCTGCGTTCTCTTTATCTTTATATTCCATGCTTCCTGTTAAAAGCCAGGTATTGGATTTTTGCTGATACTCCCGCAATTCATTCACTATCGTAGTCTTCTGAAACGCAATATAATCCATATTAAAGGATCCCTCAGGCCATACAACAATATCCGGCTTTTCTTTTAACGCTAAATCTGTAAGTCTCATCAGCTCAGACATAACTTCGATGGTCTGATGCTTTCTCGGGTCCAT
>JAFGRV010000166.1 GCA_016934975.1 Spirochaetales bacterium
AAGTTCTACTATATTGTTTATTATAATTTCCATGGACTCATTTATTGATACGATCCCAAGGGATATCTTATGAAAATATTCACTCGCGGTTTTATTTACGTTTAGTGCCTTTTTAATGTCATCAACATTCTCATGAAGGGTTTCCGTAATTCGTCTGATATTATTATTTGTTTGTTCCGCCAATTTCCTTATTTCATCCGCCACAACCGCAAAGCCCTTACCGGCGGCACCTGCATGAGCAGCTTCTATCGCCGCGTTCATAGCGAGGAGATCCGTTTGATTTGCGACACCTTCAATAACATCAATGATATCGAAAATATTGTCGGATTTCCTCGAAATTGCCAATATTGATTCAACTGCCAGGATCATTTCTTCTTCACCATTTAATGTGGTCTGCACAAGATCCTGTAATGATTCCTTCTTTGATGCGGAAATAGTATTAATTGAATTGATAGACGATGTCATCTGCCGGATGGAAGCTGAAGTCTGAGCAACAAGGGCGTTATACTCTTCTACCCCGCTTTTTACCACTTTTGCAGATTTATAAATTTCATTATTCGTTGTGTATGATCCTTCGGTTTCTTTATTCAGACTATACATTTCATTCTGAATATCTATAAGATTTTTGTTTATCTCTTTGATCTTCTCCAGGGTTTTGCCTGTTGATTCAAGAAGCTTTTCTCCAATGTTGATGCCGCTTTCAGAGGAAGTAAATAATTTTTCAATCTTTGTATATCTCTCCTTATTTTTAATTATTTCATTTTTTGATAATTCCATCCTCTTTTCTATGATATTCATATTTGCAATAACAAAAACACTCCCTGTTAAAAACAAAAGAATATCATAAAAAATTTCTTTCCATACGACAGCATCTAATGACCATTCTTTTAATCCCAATTTTATGATGAAAAATAAAATAATGCAGAAGGTACTTTCGATGGTATATAAAATAAGCTGTTGTTTTTTTATGGCAATTAAGCTGAGGAGGCAGAGTACGACAAAATAACCTGCGGTTAACCTGCCAAGTTCCAGAGCATGTGGTGCGGACGGATAATAAATAAAAAACAAAGCGACGACACTCACCTGGGCGATTAAATAAATCGCAGTATTTATTCTTCTTTTTCTTAGTAAGATGAGGGCACTCAGAAGCAAAACTATGGAAAGAACAAGGGCTATAATGCTTAAAAGGGAACCTATCCCGGTAAAGGTCAGAAAAATAAGTGGAAGCATGGAACTGAAGCAGAGTATTATCATTACTATTGCTCCGATTAAAAGTCCTTTTGCTTTTTTCTGAACCTCCATGGCCGAGTCTGTATAATGGGACAAAAAGTAATTAAAAAATTTATTCATCATGAACCCCGTCATTTTGGTAATAAGGATAATCAGGTAACAATTTATGTATTCTATGAATACGTGAGTAATGTGTACATTTTGGGATGATTACCGGCTACCTGTAACTCCGGTGCTTTTTCTCTTCATCTTTTTTCTTGATATCGGCTTCCATCTTTGTATTCCAGACATCAATCTTTTTCTTGATTATTTCAAGGTTTTGCGTTTCACTTAAGGTAATGTAGAGTCGTTTTAATGCCTTGAGGTAATTGATGGCGAGTTTCATGTCATCGATCCGTTGTGTGGATAGTTCGTATTTCCCCCTGTATTTGTCAGCTGCTTTCTGAAGAAGCTGTTTTACCAGTTCCAGCCAGCTGTTCCGTTCGGGATAGCCTTCTACCCGGGGATCGAGTTTTTTTATCATCATCTTCAGATCCAGGAGATTTTTGGAAATAGTCGCATACCTTCCGAGGAGTTCGACAAAGGACCATTTCCATTTTGAATTGGCTCCGAAAGCATCTTCCACAGTTTGAATGGAATAACCGAGTTTACGGAGTAAATTATAGCGGCCGATATCATCAAAATCTTTTATACTTACGAGATTCTCTTCGTATTGAGAAAATGGGACATCGATAGCGTTGGTCACTGTCTCCTCTAAATAGATAATACATTTATACAGACATTTTCGTGCCTCATTAAGGTAGGATTCATTTTTTACTCCGAGCATGGTAACGGAAAGAGAGTTAAGGACGACGTAGAATGACACCATAATGAGGTTGTCTTCCGCAAGCTTTATTCGCTGCATATTGAAGGTAAGGTCACCTTTTTTTATGGTTATAAGAATTTTTCTTTCTTTTTCCTTGAGGACGATTATTTCTTTTTTATATTCCTTGCTATTTTCAATGAATCTTTCTCTTGCCTGTTTACTTACTTTGCCCATGAAACCCTTCCTTTTATTGTCCGTATTTCCTTAATAATTCTTCCGCATGCTGCAACGATACGTGATCCTTTTTATCCCCGGAGAGCATCCGGGAAATTTCCACTTTTACCGCCTCGCCCCGGATAGGATACACCTTTGTATGGGTTCGTTTGTCTTGTATTACTTTTTCCACTTTCATATGATTTTCCGCTCTTACCGCGATGGTGGCAAGGTGGGTAATACACAATATTTGTTTTTTTCCGGAGAGTGTTTTTAATTTTTCTGCAACAGCTATCGCCACTTCACCCCCGATTCCCGCATCAACCTCATCAAAAATTAAAGAAGAAATATGATCCGCTTCCGCAAGGACTGATTTTAATGCGAGCATAACCCTGGAGATTTCACCGCCGGAGGCTATTTTCATGAGGGGTTTAAATGGTTCTCCAAGGTTCGGAGAGATAAGGAATTCTACGGAATCAATTCCAAAAGGGGTATAAATAATCTTGCCCTCCTCATTTTTTTTATCCTGGACATTGACATTAAATCTGACTTTCGGCATCCCGAGTTCAGTCAGTTCTTTCTCTACCTTTTTTTGAAGATCGAGAGCAAATTCCTTTCTTTTCGCGGAAAGTTCCCCTGCCTGTTTTCTTACATCACTTTCCAGATTCGAAATGCGAATTTTCAGGTTTTTCTTTTCTTCTTCCCAATTTTGAATACCTTCCAATTCTTCTTCTGATTTTCGGCAGAAATCCAGAACTTCCTCAATTGAGTCTCCATATTTTTTTTGAAGATTTCGTAAAAGTGATAATCTCTCTTCGCATTCGACAAGTCGTGCCGGGTTGTATTCTACCCTGGATTTATATTGCCTGATACTCTGAACAAAATCTTCTATTTCATAAAATGCATCCTGGAGTTGATTATTGAGACCGGAAAGCTCTGTATCGATATGCGAGGCTTCGTCCATATCTTCCCTGGCTTTTCGTAGCGAAGAAAGGGCCCCGTTCCTGCTTTCCGATGTCTGTTGATAAATCTGCTCAATACATCTGAATAGCCGTTCATGATTGGAAAGAATTTTATGTTCTTTTTCCAGTTTTTCTTCTTCCCCGGGTTCCAAATGTGCTTCATGAATCTCTTTTATTGCATGTTCCAGGATATCGACTTCACGCAGACGTTCGCGTTCGGAACTTACCAGTTTTGAAAATTTTTCCCTTACGGCGGTGAGTTCCTTAAATTGTAAATAAAATTGATTGGTCATTTCTTCGGTTCCCGCAAATCTGTCCAACAGTTTTCTGTGATTATCCACAACCAGGAGGGATTGATGGGCATGTTGACCATGAAGATCAAAGAGTAATGATGAAAGTTCAGCGAGGTCTTTCCGGGGAATCGGGGTTGACTGGATATAAATTGATCCCCGGCCGGATTGTTTCAAGACCCGCCTGAGGATAATAATTCCATCTTCAAAATCAATACTCCGTGATGTGAGCCAAACCTGGGCGTCTCTGTTCGATGAAACATCGATAACACCCGATACGAGTGCTTCTTTTGCACCGGTACGTATGAGGGAAGGATCTCCTTTTGAGCCTAATAACATCCCTAATGCCCCGATAAGGATAGACTTTCCGGCGCCGGTTTCCCCTGTGAGGAGATTTAATCCTTTACTGAATTTAACATTCACCCTGTCTATTAATGCATAATTGTGGATATTAAGTTCTTCAAGCATTAGGTTCTCCCGACCAGTTTAACTTGGCTTTTAATATTTCGTAGAAATTTCTTTTATCCGACTTGATAATATGTGTTGTATACTCGGATTCTTCGATTAATACGCTGTCTCCATGTAATAATGGGACTGTTTCCTGACCATCGACAGTGAGAATGAGTTCCGTTCTTTGATGAGCATCTAATTGTATTTTTATTTTTTCATTTCCGGGAATGACGATCGGTCTGTTGGAGAGGGTAAAGGGACAAATCGGGTTAAGAATCATCGCCTTCATTTCCGGATGAAGGATTGGTCCTTCCGCGGCTACCGAGTAGCCTGTGGAACCTGTGGGTGTGGCAATAATGACTCCGTCGGCACGAAACCGGCCGATATGAATATCAGAAATAAAAGTAGTAAAACGAATTAATCTGGAAATTCCGCATGAATGGATAACAATATCATTTAATCCATGTAAAACCGGGATACTTACATTATTCCGCAAAATCGTTACTTTTACCATGAGCCGTTCACTCAAGGATAGACTATCGCTGATATATTTCTCGTAAGACTCCGCCCACTCATACTTTGATATTTCCGTAATAAATCCGAAATCTCCCAGGTTTATTCCGAGAATCGGGGTTTTATTTCCCGAAACAAGACGTGCGGAATGAAGAAGGGTTCCGTCTCCGCCGAGAGAAATAACAAGATCTGCTTTTGATAAAATCGCATCCGGTATGGTCTCATTATAACCGAAAATATAGAGAGATATTTTTTTCTTTTTAAAATAGGTTTGTAATTCTTTAATGATGATATCGACATCATCTTTTGAGTAATTTGCGATAACAAGGATGTGTTTAATAATCCGTTCCATATTGATCCTGTATTCGCCCGATTTTTATCCGGCTTTTCTTAATTATTTGCCTGTAAATATGCCATTCAGCATACTTTATAATGATCATTTTGTAAAGTAATAGTATGAGATTTCTCCTTGTTATATATTTTTTCAGGATTTTCCCGGGATTTGGATTTTTTTTCTATTTTTCATTCTTCTTTTATTTTCTCTACCTCAGATAAGAGAAATTTTATCCGGTTTACATTTTCCTGACCCATTATATCTATTTTATTTGCCTCTTCTCCTATGTGTTCGTAATGAGTGTTGATCTCCTCTATCATGAGCTTTAGCTGTTTCCCAAAATTTCCGATACTTTCAAGCCCTTCTTTCCCTTCAATCATCATTCTACTGATTTTTTCAACACTCTCATTTTCCTTATTCGACATTTCAAGGAGAGTGGATACGGCATTCAAAATTTCACTTGTTCCCCCGGAGAGTTCGTTCATACCGGCAATGACTTCATCCATAACCCGGGAGAATTCAGATACCATGGTGTTCATTCTCTGAAAATATTCCCCGACTATTCTGTTAATATTTTCCGCATTAGCTACTTTATCGCGATTCCGTTCTACCGTATCCGTTATCATTTTCGTATTGATTCTGGTATCTTCCGCCAGTTTTTTGATCTCCTCGGCAACCACTGCGAATCCTTTCCCGGCATCCCCTGCATGGGCCGCCTCAATACTCGCATTCATGGCAAGCAGATCCGTTTGATTGGAGATACCGACAATGACATCAATAATTTCCTCTTCATTTTTAATATTTGCCGAGAGTTCCCGGATTGCGCTCATGGCATCTTGTATACTATCAACTCCATTCAGGGTTACTTTTACAAGATTTTGGATTAATCCCTTTTTATCGTTTACTCCACAGGTGATATTATTGATTGATGAAGTCATTTCTTCTATCGATGCGGAAGATTCTGTTATGGCAGCTCCCTGATTCGCGACAAAATCCTTGAATTTAATGATGAATTCATTTATTTCACTATTTGCTCTGTTGGAACGTTCAATATCCTGATAGAGCTTTTCCATATCCTTTTTAATCCCTGTAAGTTTTAAATTTATTTTATTATTCTTTTCCAGCATAAATTTTGTTGATTTCATTAAATTCTCACCAATTTCCAGACCTTCTCCGGAAGATTCAACAAGATTTTCCAGTTTAAAAAAACGCCGTACATTTTTTTGGGATTCCTCAACAGCATTTTGGATTGATTGGTTTACCAGGCGGTTCACGGAAAAAGAAATCAGAATAGACAGACTAAAAATAATGAGAGAAGCGGCAAAATTAATAATTTTTACATCAAAGGATTCGGTTGTGACTGGAGTTACAAAATAAAAATAGAAAAAGATTATAAGCACTATTCCCAATAGCGATACAATGAAAAATTGATAGTTCCTGATCGCCAGAAGACAGGTTAAGAGCAGCACGAAAACCAGGAGAAAAGACAGGTTGTAAATCTGAAAAGAAGTCACTTTACCGGATGTAAACGTAGATAGTGATAATACTGTCAGTGACGATAAAATGGCAAGGTTTGATGAAAAAAGAAACATACCTTTTTTAAGAAAAAGCACCATGAGCACCGAAAGAAATACTCCGACAGAGAATATCAAAATTTCTACGGGACTTCCGCCTGCAAAGATGAGAACACTTGTAAAAAATAAGCTTGCACAACCTAATACAAAGCTCGTAATTAACAAGGCTTTGCTTTTAAGTTGGAATAAAAGAGGTCGTTCTTTATATGCCGATAAAAAAAAAGCAGATAAAAAGTTTTTTTTCATTTTTATATTCCTTAATTGTGCAACAAAATTAACACAAAATGTCATAAAGCACCATTTAAATTTCGGTTTCTATCCCAATTAATATAAATAGACTTATACGATAGATCAATCTAAATGCACGATTCCTCATAATTATAAAAAAAAAAATCGAATACCTGGTGATTCTTCATGGTTATGATTTATCATGAGATTTTTTGGCTGGTTCGCTGTATTTTATGAGGATCAAGGCAATGTTGAAAGTATCCGTGAAATGAGAGAGATATCTTTGCTCCCCAGCATTGGATAAAGAGGAAACAGCAAACAACACATTGATATTTTTTTTGCATTTTTAAATTCAGCCTCGAACTCGCCCCCCACGGCGATTATGGAATCCCAGAATGCGGGAAGGGTTTCAATATTCTTCCGGCGTGCATATTTTCTCACATCATTCATCCCCGATGACAGAATAACAGGGAATGAAAAAAACGGGGGGTCGATTTCCTGATGTTGTTTAAGGGCTGAATGCCGCGATTTCATTAAGGACTGGGAATATACTTTTTCGATCTCTTTCCTTCGTGAAATGAAACTATCGATATCTTTCAATTGTGTGAGTCCAAGGCTCGCATTCATATCAGAAAGGAGTATATGTTTCCTGCTTGTCTCACCCATATCCTTCAAGATACTGTAAATCTTTCGTTTTGGTGTCAGGATGAGTCCTCCACCTCCGGTGGTTATTATATTTTCGGGCTCTAATGAAAGAATAATACAATCAGCCTCTGAACCACAATAAACATCTTCTTTTTTTGAGCCGAGGGCCTGTGAAATATCGGCGATAATAGGTATTCCGAAACTTGAAAGGGCCTCTATATCAGGTACAAATCCCAGATGATAATGGAGAAGTATTGCTTTGGGATTCTCATGCATTTTTTTTTCAACTTCTTCCGGGGGTAATGTACAGGAATCGAGATCCACATCAACAATAAGAGGAATAAATCCTTTTTCGTGGAGAATTTTAAGATAAAATTGCGGAGCTAATGCCGAGACGATGACGGGAGAGGCCGGCTCAAGTTCAAGTGCATCACATGCCAATGAGAGGGTATTATAATAATTTGATACTGCAATTCCGCTATAAACACCAAGATATGAGCTCATTTTCGAGCTGAATTGGTGAGATACAGTCCCTGCACCTATCTCCTCACTTACCATACATGTAAGGACACTGTCCATGTCCTTTCTTTTAATCGTTGGTTTATAAACTGATATCATCTTATTCAACCTGATTTATAAATTTATTTTATTGAGTTGCTGTAACTCATTAGGATCAAATAGTTTTTTTATATTTAAAATAATGAGGTATTCGTCATTTTCATTGACAACACCTTGAATATATTCCGCACCTATTCCGGAAATTATTTGAGGAGGAGGCTGAATCGATGCCGGATCGATGGATATTACCCTCGATACTTTATCGATAATTATCCCGATCTGGGTATGACTGACATTTATAATGACAAATCCGCTTAAAAGTTTATCATCTTCAGAAAGGTCGGCTTTATCTATATGAAATCGTTTATGAAGGTCAATAATAGGGAATATCATTCTCCTGATTTTTAAGATTCCTGCGACGTAAGGAGGTACATTCGGTATCGGTCTTATGGGACGTATTCCGACTATTTCCTTTACATCCATAATATCTATTCCATATTTTTCATTTCCTAACTGAAATGTGACTAATTGGATTCTAATTTCAGATTCAGCCATGATAGTCTCCTCATCATTATTATAGCATTACGCAGCCTGCCTCAACAACCCCAATAATTAATCTATCTCACGGTTGCAGTGATGAAAACGTTTGATTTCCTGCAAACCTGCGTTTTGCTATTATTCCACATTTTTTGTTTAAAAAAAGTGGTGCATATTCTTGTTTATAAAACAAGAATATGGGGAATAATAGCATAAAACTCATAAGTTCCTGAAGCCCTGTTTATAAAAAAATTACATATTATCACCGGAAATAAATTATATACCTTTCTCATTATTCTCCATCAAATGCATATTTTCCTATTAATGGAACAAATCTACATCCTATGCTTTCTTTTACTTCAAAGAGGGTACCTATTCTTCGTATCACATTTATTACCTGATATGAACGG
The DNA here is from genome assembly GCA_016934975.1 of Spirochaetales bacterium. Classification (GTDB taxonomy): domain Bacteria; phylum Spirochaetota; class Spirochaetia; order SZUA-6; family JAFGRV01; genus JAFGRV01. The sequence continues at coordinate 8,750 of JAFGRV010000166.1, forward strand.
TAATCACCGACAGGAATAACTAAAATTCCATTATCTGAAAGCTGATTTTTTAGTTCTTCCGGTACAATTGGGGCGGCGGCAGTGACGATAATTTTATCGAAAGGTCCTTGTTCCGGATATCCGATTGAACCATCACCCTCAATAAAATAAATATTATCATACCCCAGACCATTTAATATTAATTGTGCATGTTTTGAAAGTTCATGAATTCTTTCTATTGTGTACACTTTTTCCGATAATTCAGCCAGAACGGCTGTTTGATATCCGCTTCCCGTTCCAATTTCCAGGACTTTATCATTTTTTTGAATTGATAATAAGTCGGTCATGAGAGCAACTATATATGGTTGAGAAATGGTTTGTCCGTGTCCTATTGATATGGGATGATCACCATATGCTTTTTCTTTTGCTATTCCTGAAATAAAAAGATGTCGTGGAATGCGTTTCATTATAGAACAGAGTCTTTCATTAATGATACCTCGAGTTTGTATCTGAGTTCTTACCATTCTTTCTGAAAGATCATCTACCTTATCAAAAGGCAACCATTACTCCTTATATAATAAATTATTTTATATCAACGTATAACAATTAATCTATACTATCAATTTGATCTTATTCGTATTCCATAATGGAATAAGTCTATCAAAAATACCTTGATTAATAGAATTATAGATCATCATATATAAAATTGACAAATTTTGATGAATATTTTTTTTAAAATCAGCAAAAAGGTTCTCATCTGCCATGTCAGATACTACTCGTATACTCATACAAGGTATATTTTGATTAAGGGCGCCCAGGAAAACCCCGGCTGATTCCCAATTACATGCATCTGCATCAAACAATTTATTTAACATCAATCTTTCATCAACATCTTTAATTATATACTCACCACAGCCTTGTATTCCAATAAAAATTTTATTTTTATCATGAACCAGAGCTTGAAATTCTTTTTCTATAGAAGGATCAAAACCTGAATGAATCATCATCATATGGTGTTTTTTTTGAGGGAATCCATACCCGGATATATCATATTCATAGCAGCAAAAGCTTATAATAATACTTCCGATGGGAATTTTTTTTAAAGAACCGCATGAACCTGTATCAATAATAAAATCCGGTTGAATATATTGTATTCCCGTTGTCGTAGCGATACCTGCCCGTGTTTTTCCGATTCCCGATTTTATTAAAAAGATATCATTGTGATTGAGGTGACCTTCAGACATCTGAAAATGAAATAATTTTTTCTGTTTTTTCGTTTCTAAAATTTCTTTTGCCCTTTTATATTCATTAGTAAGAGGACAATTAATTAATATTCTCATTCGTATTGCCTTATCTTAGATTACATTATATGCGTCGTTTATATACTTTATTCCTCATCGTTTAACGGTGATATTAATCACTTGAGAATATGTATAAGAACCATTAATGATATTGTAATAGATACGAAAAGGGATATCAAGATAATATCCCCTTTCTATCCGATGTAAGAGGGCAAGAAAAGGAGAAAAACTCACCCATTCTCTATTAATAACAAACATTTCCAAGAGCACATTGTTACAATTTCCGATGAATTAATTAAAAATATTTTATTAAAAAATAAGAATAGATGT
>JAFGRV010000167.1 GCA_016934975.1 Spirochaetales bacterium
AATTGAGGATGTCCCGCAACCCCAAACAAGGTTGTCCAATAACCTCCGTACACTATATATGGTGTGGTTGTAGAGCAATTTTGTGACAATAGAGGTTATTGGACAACCTAAATTAAAATGATTTTCTATTTCTTTAATATTAAAAGGAAAAGTTCAAAATTAACGATTTGTTTGATGGGAAAATCAATTGATTGGGAGTATTCATAAAAAAAAGAAATATTTATAAAGGAGAAAAGTGTATAATGTTTAAAGAAAACAAAATTAAATTTTTATCTATTATTATTTTAGTATTAATCAGTATTAATACGTTCTCAGCTGAGACAGATACGGAAAATAATGACGAAAAGGCAGCGCAACTCAGAGGCGATATAATTTTTTCCGTACCAAGCGGGACATTTCAAGGCAGTGTGACTGTTTCATTAAGTTCGTCGATAGCAAATTCTCAAATTCGTTATACCACAAATGGAACTGTACCTACTAATAATTCTTCGTTATATAATAGTCCATTAACGTTTACATCGACAACACAGTTAAGAGCTCAAACGTATGTTAACGGTCAACTTAATGGTGAAATGGGGAGTGCGGTATATATTGCATGTTCGTCAAATCCCAGACATGACCTCCCCCTTGTAATAATCGACGGATATGGCACCGGAAAACCAGATCGTGAATACCATGATATGGCGATTGTATTTATGGAGATGAATGGTCAGGAAACATCTTTGCTTCAAACACCGGCTGTTGCTACAAGAGGAGGATATCATTTACGAGGACAATCTTCCGCCAATTTTGAAAAAGCACCCTATAGAATTGAATTATGGGACAACAATAATGAGGACGCAAAATATGATATTTTTGGTATGGGGGATGATGGAGATTGGGCTTTACTCGGACCTTTTGTAGACAAGTCGCTCATCAGGACCGCTTTTTCCTATGAAACCGGGATCACTTTCGGATTATTAGCTCCGGAATACAAATTTGTAGAAGTATACATAAATCAAAATGATGGCTTCGTGAGTGAAGCTGATTACCAGGGCGTATATTTATTTGTCGAAACAATCGAACGGTCAAAAAATCGTATCGATATTGCGAATCTTAAGGATGTTGATGTGACTGAACCGGAAATTACAGGCGGATATATTATGCAATTTAATATGGGTGCCGCAGAAGAACCATTTATTATAGGAAATGGATGGAGTGATCTTGAAGTGAAAGATCCGGATGATTTAGTACCGGAACAGCTGAATTGGATAACCAATTATATCCAAAAAGTTCAGGACTCCATCCATAGTTCAAATCCTGCTCATCCTGATACCGGGTATCCCGCATACATTGTTACTGATTCTTTTGTCGATTATATTATTCATAATGAGCTTGGGCGGCAGCCTGATTCGTATTTGAGGAGTACATTTATCTATAAAGATAAGGAAGAAAAACTTAAAGCCGGGCCGCTCTGGGATTATAACCTTGCATATGATTGTTATACTGGCTTTAGTGGGATGGGAATGAATAATATTGAGGGTTGGCAGTATGGATCAGGGATGATGGGATTTAATACTGTATGTGATTGGTTTAACACACTCATGCAGGATTCAGCTTTTCAAAATAGAATAAAAGAACGCTGGCAACAATTACGCAGTGGCCCTCTTTCGAATCAACAATTGTTAAATCGAGTTGATTCATTAGCTACTCCATTAATTAATGGCGCAGCGAGAAATTTCCGGAAATGGCCTAATTTACAAACCAGAACCCTGGGCGGTTTCGGCACACAAACCACGGAAACATGGGAAGAACAAATACAAATTGTAAAAGATTTTTTAATTAATAGAGCTGAATGGATTGACCAGTCATGGGGCACAGGTCAACCGATAACAAATTTAGGAGATGTAAATAATAACGGCAGCATAGATATTATTGATGCATTACTGATAGCTCAATATTATGTGAACATGATTCCGGATAATTTTGACGTTACGAAAGGCGATGTAAATTCAGATGGAAGTATAAATATTATTGATGCGTTATTGATTAGTCAGTACTATGTCGGAATTATCAGTTCTTTCCCTCATGGATAATTAGAATAAAATGTCAGGAAATCTTCTGCATTATACAGAGGATTTCCTGACAATTGAGGTTGTCCCGCAACCTCCTTTGAGTACAAAGGTGAAACAAGGCTGCCTCAACACTTAACATTTGTTTTGTATCACATGCGTTTGCCATGTATTCTTTGGCTCCACGTCTTGATTAATATCTTTTTTGCTTCTAAGCTGTTTCCTGGAAAAAGAAGAAAATTTCTTTAAATTTACGATTTTCGAGATAACAAGCTCTGTGTATTTTAAACAGAAAATTATGTTCATTTACCGGAATCTCTCGCCAGCAGCTGACTTTTTCGAAAGAAACCGGACAATTGAGGATATATATATGAATGATAAGAATAACATAGTCGCAGGTCAAAGATGGCTCAGCACAGCGGAACCCGAACTTGGTCTGGGCATCGTTTCCAAGGTGCATCAAGGAAAAATTAATCTCCAATTCAGCTTAAGTAATCTTACACGGCAATATACCATTATCAGGGCCCCTATAAAAAGGATTCGCTTTAAACCGGGGGATCTCTTAACCACCCAAAAGGGTGAATCCTTTGTTGTTGAAGAACTTAAAGAAGTAAACGGTTTATTCTATTATAAGTACAATAATAATCAATTATGTGAAACCGAGCTGGCAGATACAATACCTGTCAATAATCCGATAGAGAGGCTGGAAACTTTAGATTTTGATCCGGAGTGGACATTTGAGCTTCGCTATCAAACATTACTCATGCGGGAACATATGCATAAATCCGGTGTACGGGGTTTTTGCGGCGGACGGATCGATCTTATTCCACACCAGTTATATATTGCGGACACGGTGGCGGCCAGGTATGTACCCCGTGTGATGTTATCCGATCAGGTAGGCTTGGGTAAAACAATCGAAGCATTACTCATTATTAAAAAATTGATAGTAACCAGCCGGGCAAAGCGTATCCTGATTATTGTTCCCGAGTATCTGGTTTTACAATGGTTCGGGGAATTATATCACCGGTTTAATCTGACGTTCTCTGTGATCGATGAACACTATTGTCGGGAGGAGGAGAGAAAGGACCCGGATTTTGATCCATTTGATGAAAGGCAGTTGTGCATTTGCAGTTATTCCGTGTTTACAACCTTTTCCAGGCTCAGGGCGCTCTCTCTTGAAAAAGCATGGGATATGGTGGTCATCGATGAGGTACATAATTTACATCAGGCATCGGAAGAATATGATTTTTTTAAAACCTTAACCGGTCTCACTCCCGGATTGATGTTATTAACGGCAATACCGGAATTTCCCAATCTTGAAGATTTTTTTGCCCGGCTCCATTTAATCGACCCGGTTTTTTATGATAAATATGAACGCTTTTTTTGGGAGGTTGACCGGTATAAATGGGTCGCCGGTTTAGCAGAAACACTACGAAAAAATAAGCCATTACAAAGTGATCACATCGATTTTTTACGGGAAAAACTCTCTGCCAACTTTCCGGAAAAAAATATAGCGGCAGGAGATGATAGTAAGCCGGATAAAGGGACACGTAAAAAAATCCTGGATTACCTTATCGATCAGCATGGAATGGGACGGCTTTTATTCCGGAATAACCGGAAGACGATCTCCGGCTTTCCAAAGCGGATAGTTCATTTGGAAACCCTGGACCAGGGAGCGGATAACACCTTGGCCGAACGCCTGGTTACGGAATTTGAGTTTGATGTTAAGGAGAGAGAGACTCAGCCGGATTATATTTTTGTCAAGGACCCGCGAATATCCTGGTTATTATCATTACTAAAAAAGGAGAAGAAGATTTTACTGATATGTGCCTCGAAAGAAAAAGTATTGGCTCTGGCGGATGCCTTAAAAATAAATGGTTTTAAAGATTTTCTCTGTTTTCATGAAGATATAGAATTTCTAAAACGGGACCAACAGGTGACATTATTTTATCAGCCGGAGGGTCCTCAATTATTGTTAAGTTCCGAGATCGGCAGCGAAGGCCGGAATTTCCAGTTTTGCAGCAATCTGGTTTTATTCGATGTTCCCTTTGATCCGAGTCTCATAGAACAGCGCATCGGAAGACTCGACAGGATCGGACAACAGAATCCGGTCAATATTTTCATACCTTTTATAAAAGAAAGTCCCCAGGCAGTAATGATACAATGGTTTTATAGAGGGCTCAATATTTTTAAGGAATTTTATGACGGTCATAATCAATCCTTCTCCATGTATAGTTCCTTTGTAAAAAACATGGCATTAAAGGGAAATTATAATCAGGAAGAACTGGATAACATTATAAATGAAACAAAAAAAGAGTATACCAAAATAAAGAAAAAAAATGAAAAAGCAAGGGATATCCTTGTTGAGCTCAATTCCTTTGACGAAATAAAGGCAAAGGAGATTATCGATGATATTCACCGTGAGGACAATAATAACGACTTCGAGAATAACATTATCGACTTGCTGGAATATTACGGATTTTACCTGGAGAGTATCGATAACAAAAC
>JAFGRV010000011.1 GCA_016934975.1 Spirochaetales bacterium
AAAAAACAAAGATTTAATAGCATAAAAAAATAATGTCCCGGCGAGTGCCGAATAATCATGAATAATCCCGGGTGTTTGTCTTAATATTACAAACTTGTTTTTATTTTATTTTAAATTCTCATTGAAACATAAATCTTTTTTTACTATAATTGTCCGGATATAGGAGGACTATGAAAGACCGGATCATTATTATTGGGGGCTTGGGTTATGTCGGAAGCAACCTTTATACATACTTAACCGAAAAAAAATACAAAGTTCAAATCGTTGATAATCATCTATACAAAGAAATCCATCCGATACATCCATATATTAATGTTGATATACGAAACAAAGAAGATCTTGATAAACTCATTAAACCGGAAGATATTGTCGTGAATCTCGCTGCAGTCGTGGGCGACCCTGCCTGCCTGGTAGATACACAATTAGCCATATCAATAAATTGTGTCGGGATGCGAAATATATCTGAAATATGTAAAAAGAATTCCAATTTTCTTATACATATTAGTACATGCAGCATTTATGGCAGTGAACCTAACCGCACGTTAAAAGAGGAAAATGAAGGTTTTCCCATTGATTTTTACGGACAAACCAAATATACACAAGAACGATTGGCGAGAGAACTATGCATTTCCAACTCCTGTATATTACGGCTGGGAACGGTATACGGTCTTAGTCCCCGTATGCGGTACGATCTGGTTATCAATTCATTTATCGCCGGTGCTGTTACGGATAAAGCAATTCAGGTTTTCGGCGGTGAACAAATGCGCCCGTTCGTTCATATTCAGGATGTCGCCCGTGCCATAGAACATGTTATCGAAAAAAAACTGAAAGGTGTTTATAATGTGAGCGGTGAAAGTATCAGTCTATCCGATATCGGAAGATTGATTTCTGAAGCAACAGGATGTGCATTAAAAACAGTAACCGATATCACCGACAAACGGAGTTATGTTGTCGACAGCACAAAAATACAACAAACAGGGTACAGGTATACACACAATATATCCCACGCCCTGAATGAGATTACTTCGTCTGCAACGATACATGATAAAGACAATCACATATATTCCAATTTAAGGCTGATGCAAAACCTGAAAACTTCAAACCTGCTGAAACAATCGACCCTCAAACTGTACCCCGGAGGTGTTGCCGTAGACGATCGCGGTGTATTATCCTTTTCCAATGAGTTTACTTTTTTCGGGGTGAAACGTTTTTACCAGGTAGAAAATTTCTCTACTTCGACGATAAGGGCTTTTCACGGACACGCCAAAGAAGGAAAATATGTTTATGTAGCAAAAGGATCGGCAATTGTAGCAGCAGTGTACCTCGATGATTTTAAAAAACCGTCATTGAAAAATGAGGTGAACCGGTACGTCCTTTCCGATAAAAAGCCCCAGGTGCTCTATATTCCTCCCGGACATGCAAACGGATTCCGGCCCCTGGAGGAGGGAACACGTATTATATTCTTTTCCACAAGCAGTCTGGAAGACAGCAAAGGGGATGATTACCGTTTCCCTCCGGATTACTGGGGCTCATGGGTATGGGAAATTGAAAACCGCTAAAGGAGCAAAGTGAATGCAAAATATATTAGTGTTAGGTGCATCGGGTATGTTAGGCAGCATGGTTTTTCATTATCTGTCGCAGAATAAGAATTTTTCCGTTTACGGTACTGTTCGTAACAGACACTATATTAAAAAAAATATAGTTTTATTTGATGCCGGAAAGGTTAATGATCTTGAAATGGACCGGTTTGCGGAGTTAAAAATAGATTATATAATTAATTGTATCGGTATAACCAAGCCATTCTGCAAAGACAATGATCCGGAAGGGGTATATAACGCAATTAATATAAATGCGTCATTTCCGTGGAAACTAGCGGATTTTTGTTTACAACACGATATTAATATAATCCAGATTGCCACAGATTGCGTTTATTCCGGCAAAGAGGGTGGATATACGGAACAGTCTCCACACGATCCTCTGGATGTTTATGGTAAAACAAAAAGTCTCGGTGAAGTATTTCGTAAATCTACACTCAACATCCGGAGTTCAATAATCGGTCCGGAACCTCACGGGTGTTCACATTATCTTCTTGAATGGTTTTTACAGACACCTGACAATACGGAAGTTAATGGATTTGAACATCATGAATGGAATGGGGTCATGACATTGCAATTCGCACAGCTATGTGAAAAAATTATTGAGTCTGATTTCTTCTCCAGGCTTTTGGAAGTATCTCCGGTACATCATTTTATTCCCAATTCATTGGTCACAAAATACGAGTTATTGCAGATATTAAAAAGGGTATTTAAAAAAAATATTATTATAAATAAAGTGAACAAACCGGAACAAAAAGTATTGCGTACTCTGAATACCGTTTTCCCGCTATTAGAGCAACTATTCCCCCGGAAAGAAATGGATAAGGCGATTGTTGAATTAAAGCACTATATGGATGAATACAAGTTGAATGAGGTTTTTATCTGATATTTTTAAAAGAAACACAGAATAAGGACTTATGTTACATCTTTAAAATAAAAAAGGGTTGTATTGTGAAGCTTTATGGCTCTGCCGGTACTTTGTAAATAACCGGGGGGGATAATTTTGAGATAATCACATCATAATATGCATTCTCCGCACCAAGCAGTGTGGCATCCCGTTTAAGTACAATTTCCAGAGTTCTCGGTGTGGGACTATCGGAATAATAGTATGTTAATGAATATGTTCCCGGGTTTGTAAAATAGTAAACCCCCGGTTGTATATCGGCGATATCAACCGGAACATAGGGAACGCTGCAGGAGAAGAATGCATCGGGTACATCAAAATCGTATTGCCATGAGAGTGAAATATATACTTCCCCGGGAAAGGAACATCCGAAACATAACCCGAGTAAAAAAAATACGAATAGTATAAAGATAACTCTCTGTTTTAGATTCTGCCTCATTTGTACACCTCTAATAATAATATAGTTCTATTTTCGGTGGTTATCAAGTAAGATTGATTATTTTATCTACTATGCTATTATTCCGCGTATTCTTGTTTTTTTACAAGAATACGCGGAATAATAGCGAAAGGCAGGTTCGCAAGAAATCAAAAGTCTTCACAATCGCGACTCTGTAATAGATAAATTATTTGGGTTGCGGGCGCAGCCTGCATAATGAAATAGTGACAAGGAAATGGTAAATCTGCCTTATTGTTGACCGCAGCAGTGTTTATATTTCTTTCCGCTTCCGCATGGGCAGGGTTCGTTTCTTCCTACTTTTTGAGTTGTCCGTTTTATTTGAATGTTCTGGGGACTCGCTTCTTTTCGTTCACCGCCGCCGGTACCGGATGTTGATGTGGATTGTGAATGCCCGGCAAACTGACCTAATACCCGGTGGGAGGCATTTCCCTTGGTTGCCCGTTCCAGAACGTAGTTTTTCCCCTGGATCGGCTGTATCTGAACTTTAAAAAGCTTTTTAGCGATGGCAAAACGGATATTAATAAGCATTTCATCAAATATGTGAAAACCTTCGAGTTTATATTCCAATAACGGATTTTTTTGACTGTATGCCCGCAGATAGACGGCTTCTTTTAATGCGTCAAGGTTTTCAAGATGGTCCTGCCATTTTATATCAATATTTCTTAAATATTCACCTCTCAGGAACAGGTTCAGGTTTTCTTTTCCCAGATCCCCTTGTTTTGCCAAAAGATCTTCTTTTAATTCTTTTAAAAGTCCCTGTTCCAGCTCATTCGCTGGAATTGTCAGTAATTCTTCATATGATAGTTTCGGGGTATACAGGAGGCTTTCCTTGAGGTGTGCAAGGAATTCTTTCAATGCCTCTTCTTTTGTCTCTTTACTCCCGGAATACTCTTCCATGAGATCACTCAACACATCCTCTGTTGTTTGCATTACCCGCTTGATGAGGTTATTATCCTGTAGAATTTCATCTCTTCGTGAATAGATATATTTTCTCTGTTCATTTAATACATCGTCAAATTCGAGGAGATGTTTTCTTGCGTCAAAATTTCTTTCTTCCACCCTGGTTTGGGCCTTTTCCAGGGATTTATTTATCCATGGATGTTTGATTGGTTCACCTTCCCGTAATCCGACTGTGGACATGATGCCCTTGAAATTTTCACCGCCAAAAAGTCTCATAAGTGTGTCATCCAGGGAAATATAAAAAGATGATGCACCCGGATCTCCCTGACGTCCGGACCGGCCCCGGAGCTGGTTGTCGATTCGCCGTGATTCATGGCGTTCTGTTCCCAGGACATAAAGCCCCCCAAGGTCGCAAATTTCCCTGTAATGGTCTTTCCATTTTTCATATTCGCTCTCAAAGGCCTTTTGGAATTCCTCTTTGGGTTTATCTGTCCCGACCCTTTTCCGTGCCCGGAAAAGGGGATTTCCCCCGAGTTTTATATCCGTACC